>CAZQYL010000202.1:0-4816 GCA_964597425.1 uncultured Ignavibacteriales bacterium
AGAGATAAGGTAAAAGTAAATATATCCGATATCAGAAATCCGACTTCAATGAATCACCTGGTAAAAGGTATGGATTATATTTATCATATTGCCGGGCAGGTTAACCACGTTGATAGCGTCAAAGACCCGCTGAATGATCTGTCAATCAACGTTGAAGGAACACTGGTTTTGATGGAGGCGCTGCGCATGAATAACCCGGATGCCAAGGTTATATTTACCGGTACAAGAGGTGAATATGGTTCTTCATTAACACTTCCGGTGGCAGAAAATCATGCTATCAATCCTATAGGCATATACGCAATAACAAATTTTGCCGCTGAAAGGATCGTATTAACTTATCATAACCTGCATCATATAAAATCACTGTGTTTAAGGATAACCAATACTTTCGGTCCGCGCCACCAGATGGCTCATGATGAATACGGAGTATTCAACTGGTTCATAAGGAAAGCTATGGATAATGAGGTTATTCCTATCTTTGGTGATGGCAGAATACTGAGGGACTACCTGTATATTGATGATCTTACGGAATCATTGGTAACAATTGCAATGAGTGATAGCGCATATGGAGAAGTATATAATGTTGGTTCAGGTGTGCCGCTCAGCTTTGTTGAGCTTGCAAAAAAGATAATTGATATTGCCGGGACCGGAAGGGTTGATCACACTGAATTCACTACCGAGCGCAAAGCGCTTGAGCCGGGCGATTATTACGCGGATATAACAAAGATCAAAAAGACAATTGACTGGTCTCCTAAAATAACACTTGAAGACGGAATCAAAAGAACAATTGAATTCTACAGAAAGTATAAAGAACATTACTGGTAGGTTCACTCCCCTGCTGTTTAGTACCCTTCACTACCCGAATTTTTAAATTTACCAAATGCATTCAAACAAAAAAGTCTTCCTGGGTCTTGAAAATATCGCCGGAATATTCACAAGCTTAAAGAAAGGATTTGAGCAGAACGGCATATCCGCAGATTTTTACTCATTGAGTGAGCATGTATTCGGGTATGAAACTGATAAGATCATTACTTATTCAGATAACTCTTTTGTAAGGAAATTCCAAAAGTTCTTCCTGATCCTTAAGCTGCTGTTAAAATATGACTATTTCATCTTTGATTCCACAGGTTCCTTGCTGCCTGGCTATAAAGATATCAGGATCTTCAGATTCTTTGGCAGGAAGGCAATGGTAATATTTACGGGATGCGATATCAGGCTTCCTGAAAAAGTTGAAAAGTATAAATGGAATCCCTGCCGTAATTGCCCTGATGAATATAAAAAATTTACAGGCTGTGTTATTGAAACAAAACCCGGAAAGATCAGGGAAATTGAAAAGAATTTTGATATACTTCTCAGTGCCGAAGAGGCTGCAGGCTCACTGAATAAGGAGTATCACGCGGCTTTGTTTCCAGTTGATGCAGAAAAGTTCGCTTATACAGGAGTAAATCCTTCTAAAAGACTGAAGATCCTGCATGCTCCTTCAAACCCTGATTACAAAGGTACTAAATATATCATAGCCGCAATTGATAGATTAAAAAAGGAATATGATTTCGATTTTAAGGTTATAAATAATGTTAAGGCAGAAGAGCTTTACAAAGAAATTGCGGCAGCTGACCTGGTCATAGACCAGATGCTTGTTGGATTTTACGGGCTACTATCAATTGAAAGTATGGCAATGGGCAAACCTGTGGTTTGCTACATAAGGGAGGATATTGCTGATCATTCCCCTGCTGAAATTCCTGTTATTAACGCGAATCCTGATAACCTGTATGATGTATTAAAAAAAGTATTAAGTGATCCATCAAGCCTGATAGAAACCGGAATTCGCTCCAGAGAATATGCTGAAAAGTATCACAATGCCAGAATAATTGCCAAACAATACTATGAACTGCTCGAAAGGAATTAAATAGTTTGCTTAAAAGATTCTTTAAGGAATCATTAATTTACGGATTAAGCACATATATACAGAAATTCATCGGCGTATTTCTGCTGCCGCTGTATACTGCTTTGTTAACCCCCGAAGATTATGGAATTCTGGATCTTTTAGGCACAGTTGCAATTATAAGTATATACCTTGTTGTTTCGGGCACCGATTCATCACTGAGCTACTATTTCTTCAGAAAGGAACACACCGAAGAGCGGCCGGTTATGGTATCATCAACCCTGATAATAAGATTAACATTTGCATCTGCGGCATTTATAATCGTAGGGTTACTTTCACACAAGCTGACTTTTCTTATCTTTGGCAAAGACTACTCTCTTTTTCTCATTTTAACAGGCATATCGCTTGCGGTACAATCAATATATTCTTTCTTTACAGATCTTATAAGATTTGAAAAACGCCCGTGGGTATTTACCTTCGTTTCTGTATCAAATCTGCTGGTAAATATTGGACTCAATATATACTTCATACTCATCCTTAAAAAAGGTGTATGGGGGGCAATTATGGCAAGCGTCATTTCATATGGATTAATGGCAGGCTTCACAATATTCTATGTATTCAAAAGATATGGTTTCCATTTTTCAGGCAAGTGGGCTAAGAAGATCCTGGCATATGGCAGTCCTTTGATAGGCACTGCATTCGCAGTATGGATACTCACTACTACTGACCGCTATTTCCTGGCACATTACCGCAATATTGCCGATATCGGTATTTACGCAGTTGGGTTCAAGCTCGCTTCATTCCTTGGCCTGGTTTCAGGCGCGCTTCAAATGGCTTGGTCACCCTATGCAATGGATATACAGTACGAACCCAATGCGAAGAAAATATACGCAAAAGTTTTTTTCATATATTTTGTTGTTAATATTCTTGCAGTATTTTTTATTTCAATGTTCTCCATTGATATACTGAAAGTATTCACACAGCCTGCATATTATTCAGCCAAGGCAGTTGTTCCTTTTTTATGCATGAGCGTTGTTTTTTTCAGCGGGTATTTTATTGTCTCTATCGGAATTGCCATAACCAAAAAGGCTCAGCATACTATATGGATAACACTGACGGCGGCGGCAGTAAATATATTTATGAACTTCCTGCTAACCCCGGCTATTGGCGCGGTTGGAGCGGCATTATCCATAATGACAGCGAACTTCCTGATATTCCTGCTCACGCTTTCGGTTTCACAAAAGCTTTACCCGGTTGATTACGGTTATTTCAAAATTGCTGCGTTATTTCTGCCCGCGGCTGTAATTGTTGCTGTGAGTTATTATTTTGATCTGAAGCTTACCATAAGGATAATACTTGGAGTTGTTTATTTCATTTCGGCAGGAACATACCTGTACCTGAACCTGAAAAATTCAGATGAAATGAAAATGATAATGAAGAAGATCAAAAGTATGGGCTCAAAAAATAAAGCTGCCGAAGCAGCTTTTGTACCTGATGACTTGCCGGAAAATCCTGCATAATTAAATTAAATCTTCTGAACTCTGACCTGCATTATCCTGTTACCTGATTTTTTTGTGATAACAAAGCTCATTCCTTTAAAATCAATTCTTTCGTATACTTCGGGAATGTGACCTGTGACCTTCTGCAAAAATCCATTGAGGGTCTGGTAATCAGGATCTTCGGGAAGGTTTGTTTTGAATTTAGCGTTAAAGTTCTCAATTGATATTATCGGGTTCACAAGATACACACCGCTTTTTTCGCTGACTACTTCCTGTGTTTCATCAACATCATATTCATCCTGTATTTCGCCAACTATTTCCTCTATGATATCTTCAATAGTAACCAGCCCTTCAACACCGCCGTATTCATCAACTACAACAGCCATGTGTACTTTATTACGCTGCATTTCTTTTAGAAGGTTGCCAATTTGTTTTGTTGATGAAACAAAAAATGCGGGGCGGATAATATCCTGCAGAGCTATAAGCTCTCTGTGCTCTGATGCTGAAATAAGATCTTTTGTGTAAATAATACCTACAATATTATCAATTGTTTCTTTGTAAACAGGAATTCTTGAAAATCCTTCTTCTGTGACTTTCTGGAATATCTCATCACGAGAGTCTTCAAGATTTATAGCTATCATATGGTTCCTTGGAACCATGATTTCACTTGCCTGCTTATCGTTAAATTCAAATATTTTCTCTATGAGCTGGTGTTCGGTTTGGTCAATTGCACCTGACTTTCGCCCTTCTGAAATAAGCAAACGCAACTCTTCTTCGGAGTTGATGCGCTCAGAATCAGGTACCTGCTGAATACCAATAAGCCTCAATATAAAATTCGCGGCATGGTTCAGCATCCATACAATCGGTTTGAATGTAATATAGAATATATTAAGCGGAATTGCGACAATAAGCGATACAGATTTAGGTGATTTTATTGCAAGCATTTTTGGCGCCTGCTCGCCAAGTGATATATGCAGAAATGTAAGGAAAATAAACCCGACTATAATTGAGAGTGTATGAATAGTCTGCTCATTGGTCATGCCAAACCAGATAAATATCGGGCTCAACAGCTTCGCTGTTACGGGCTCGCCAACCCAACCTAAACCCAATGATGTCATTGTAATACCAACCTGTGATGCCGATAGATACGCATCCAGATTGGAAAGTATCTTAACTGTTATTTTGGCGCGTTTATTGTTCTTATCTGCAAGAGGCTGAATTTGTGTGGTGCGAACTTTTACAATTGCAAATTCCGCAGCCACAAAAAACGCATTTGCAAATATTATAAGTAAAACCAGAAATAATTCAAAAAGTACACTTTCAAGATGCATTTACCGGGTATTAACTTTACAAAAATTTACACAAAAAACCGAAATTTTACTCACTTTTTTTACTGTAAATACATTATTTTCACTGTAAATATAACAAATATACT
>CAZQYL010000203.1:0-4808 GCA_964597425.1 uncultured Ignavibacteriales bacterium
AAGGGTCATACCGGTGTATTTGCATTGATGTGACCCTTTTTAAATTTATATATTACAGCCAGGAAAAATATGAACAATAGATCATCACATAACAGAGCAGCTTTTTTAAATTTGCGGGCAGTTTTAATATTTTTTATCCTCCTCGGCATCACTTTTGCCCAGGATAAATCTGAAGTTTACAGGAATACTGTAGCTTCAGTCGGATTAATTACTGACCGTACAGGAGCGGTTGCAAGCGGGTTCTTTGTAAACTCAAAAATATTCGTAACCAACCACCACGTCACCGAAGATCTTGATATAAAAACCGCGAAGATCGAAATGAAAGATGACAGGGTATATAAAGTTAAACGCATTGTGAAAGAAGTTAAACTGTGCGATCTTGCTATTGTTGAAATATCAAGCGAGTGTGATGATATTCTTCCGCTGGCTGATGAAAGCGGAATAAATTATCTTGATGATGTATATTCACTGGGCAACCCTACCGATGAAGATATGAATGTTGATTATTTTCATTTAACCAAGGGCAGGATAAAAAAAATTGATGATGATTCATGGTTTTATGACCAGGACGAAGACTATACCCACGAAGCATTTGTAATTCAGCATACCGCAATGATAAGGCCGGGGAACAGCGGCGGACCCCTGTTGAATATCCGCGGGGAAGTTGTGGGAGTAAATACATTTTTCTATGGTGACTCTCTCAACTACGCCATTCACGTAAATGAATTGAAATCCATACTGGATGCTAATGACATTGCTTACAACAAGTCCGTAAGCGAAAAGATACTCACCAAAAAGGAAAAGAACCGCTCAAGAACTTTGGGTGAACGGGTTGAGTTTGTTTTTGAAAGACAGGGTGAGATAATCGAACTGTACTCATATATTTTTGTATCACTTGGCGCACTTTATTTTGCATTTATATTCTTTGGAATAATAATGATAATTGTATACGTAACGGCATTCAGAACTGTAAAAACTCCCGTTAAACGCAATAATTACTATTAATCCATGCTGAAATGAAAAACTACTGGGTCACCATGGGAGCCGTGTTCGGCTTCCTCGCAGTTGCAATTGGCGCCTTCGGCGCCCACCAGCTTAAAGATATACTTTCCCCTGAAATGATGGATATATACAGAACAGGTGTTCTGTACCATATCATCCATGCTGTAATGATAACGGCAATCGGTTTCTACTCCAATCCCAAATTTTTCAAAGCTGCGCTGTTTCTTTCAATTGGAATAATCCTGTTCTCGTTTTCATTATACACATATACCTTAACAGGATTTAAGCCGCTTGCTATCATTACTCCGTTTGGCGGTGTAAGTTTTCTGGTAGGCTGGCTCCTGATAATAATTTCATCTCTCAAAAAGTCCTGAACTTTGCTGCCAAAACAAAGAACGGGGATGTTATCATTCCAGATTCCGCGTTCAGTATCTTTGTTCAATCCCTGTAATAAAACATTACCTTTATCATCTAACTAATACAGCAAAATTATATATTTATAAATATCTTTGTGTATGAATATCAGCATAATTAATGGATAAAGTTACCTTATTCAAGCAGGTTTTGGAAGAAAATAAGGACCGTATATACCGCATCTGCTGCGCGTATGAGCGTAATGCTATTGATAGGGATGACCTCTACCAGGAAATCATCATTAATATATGGAAAAACCTGGATAAATTCGAAGGCCGCTCGCTGGTAAGCACGTGGATATACAGAATAGCCGTGAATACTTCCCTGATGCATATTAAAAAGGAAAGCAGAAGGAACAACTCAAAAACCGGGCTTGATGAAAACTCTTTAAATATCGCCGAGCCGCCGAACGATGACATGGAAGAAAAGATCGAAACAGGGAAAAAAATAGATATGCTTAATGAGTGCATTAATGAGCTGGGCACTCTTGACAGGCTTATTATTTCAATGGTACTCGAAGATCTTTCTTACAAAGAAATCGCAGAAGTAACGGGACTGACGGTCAATAACACAGGCGTCCGGATCAACCGCATTAAAAAGGAGCTCTTAAAGCTCATGGAGGAATGTAAAAATGGAAATTGATGATCTGAAGAACATATGGAAGGGAAACACGGCACGGAACACTATTCAGGATGGTCCCGGAGGCAGCACTTTGATCCAAATGCTGAAAAAAGCAGAACGGAAAGTACTTGTAAGATACCTGCTGATGTCTTTCTTTATGGCATTTGCTTTCTACATTCTGGGCGGCAAGGTGCTCAGTTTAAAGAAGTATGATGACCTTACTTATGCCGGAATGTACCTTTTGTTCGCAGCAATGATAGCCGTATTCACAATTGTGTGGAGTACATTCATAATATTCCGGAAGAACAATGTTAACGAACCAAGCATTGATTTCCTTAAGAGTATCAGAAAAAAGATTGAACGAAGGAAGATGATAAGAAGGATCATCATCCCGGTTTACCTTGCGGCAATTACCCTTGGTATAACCCTGGTGTACATAGAAGTTCTTTCGCCTCTTGAATTATATTTACGGATACTTATACATTTATTTGTGGTAGTTTTCATACTTGCGGTCAGTTACCTTGCATCCAAAAGAGAGAAAAGAAGGTACGAAAGAACTTATAAACCAATTGAAGAAAGAATTAACGATCTGCTAAAAGATTACGGGAACACATAGAGCCCGAATATGTAAACAAAAAGCCCGGCATCAGCCGGGCTTTTTTATTTCTCAATACTTCTGATCTACTTTTTAGTCACTTTATTTATCAGCCACTGTGCCATTGCGTTGGCTTCTTTTTTCTTTAAGCCCTGGTTAGGCATGGGCGGGTAAGCCGGGTCGATCTTCTGCGGATTGAATATATAATCAGCCAGCTTCTGAACGTCTCCGTTGTATTTAAGTACAGTTTCGTTATATGGCGGACCCACAAGCTTCTGGTCAAACTTATGACATGCAGAACACTTCTGGTTGAATATAGCTTCAGCATCAATGCCTGTTGATTGCATTGTTTTGCTCTTTACTATCTTCTCTTCTTCGATAGCTATTTTGGTGATTTCTTTTGTGTTTTCATTAATAGCATTTCCAAATGCAAGCTGATCCTTAACAATGTTAAAGAACACAAGCAAAAATACAAGTATGAATACTGCAGTAGCGCTGCGCGTATCGGAGTTCTTGAACATCGCGTAAATATAGTTGCCCGCAATAAGGAAAATTATAAGCACTACAACGGTATAATAGAACACCGTGGGTGACTGGCTTTCCATAGGCAGGTATGCGTAACTTATCATAAGCATCAGGGGAAACATTATTCCTGAACCAAGAGCTATTTTGCCGGCGGCATTCTTTACTATCGCCGCGTACTCATCGGTCATATCCTTTAAGCCGCCATCCCAGCTGAAGAAATAAAACATTATAGCGCCGCCGGTGATAATTCCGGCAAGCGATATAAGCGCTCCGAAATTAAACAATGTCTGCCATGAAAATATTATCTGAAGAATATTTCCTACATGAGGCCATTTATCAGGACTTGAAGCAAGCGCCATTGAGCCGGCAAAAATATACGAAGCCGTTAGTAAAAGCCATTTGCCAACTGTACCTGAAATTGAATTTGTGCTGCTTACACTCTCTTCAAAATCTTTTATTTCTGCAACACTCTCATTTTCACTCTTAAGTGCATCTTTGCCTGAAATATTCCTGAAAGCATTCATAATGCCTTCAAGTTTAAAAGTATTCCTGTATTTATAAATGAATACAAACGAAATTATAAAAAGAATTACCGCAAGGGCAAACATGCCAACCGATATTGTTTTTGCAGTATACAAAAGCTGCGCGTAAGCGAAAAATGTTGATATAACCGGTATTGTACCCAGTGCAAGCTCGGCACTTTTTGTGATTGTAAGTTTTTCAATTACATCCTTTGCGAATCTAAGGTACAGGCTGTTGCCTTCGTTCTTCCCTTTTTTGTTGAAGTGAGTAGAAATGAACGTTGCGCCAAGCATCATGCTGATATACGGTATGAAAAGAAGTAAAGATATCGTCAGCATATACTTAAGCAGCATAATGTGATTTTCAGATGCCGGAATTACCAGTTCGTCGAAAAAATTCATTAGAATACTTTAATTAATTTATCAATTGATAAGATCGTTATTAAAAGCAAAGTGAAAAAATTTATCGCTATGAATGTGTTCCTGATGCTTTTTCTTTCAGTTTCAGTTCTCAGGAATCTTATGGATACATATATCATCCACACCGAAATAACACAAAGTCCTATAAAACTTGCAATGTAGTTAACATATAAAAAGAGCGGTATCATCATTGCTGTCATAACATTGCCAATAAGCCAAATGAAGGTTATTCTCTTGAGCTGCTCAGGCGAAAAGATCTTGTTAAGCGTTGGGAATCCCCCTTTTTCATAATCGCTGCCGTATAGCATCAGCAGAAGCCAGAAATGGGGAATCTGCCAGATAAAGAAATATGCCGCAATTATCATAATTCTGCCATCAAGCAGGCTTCCGCCTGCGGCTGTCCATCCCGCTACCGGCGGCAATGCACCAACAAGTGCGCCGGGTATGATAGCAAATGCTGTTTTACGCTTTAACGGTGTATATACACCGTTATACCAGAAAAATGTAAATATACCCACCAAAAAGGTGGTAAAATTCGTTGTAAAAAGGAGCAAAACAGAACCGCTTACAAGCAGTCCAAGTGAAACATACAGTGCCAGTGCCGGTTCAATTCTGCCCGAAGGTATCGGGCGGAATTTGGTTCTATCCATCAGCGCATCGGTATCTTTTTCCTGCCAGTGATTCAGCGAGGATGATGCCGCTGCAAGCAG
>CAZQYL010000204.1:0-4803 GCA_964597425.1 uncultured Ignavibacteriales bacterium
TACGACCCTCTGATTAACAGTCAGATGCTCTAACCAACTGAGCTACTTCGGAATAAAAATTTTAACAGAATGCAAATATATTCAACTTAATAAATAAAAACAATGAAAAAGGCATCCATATATACAATTTTTAGAAATTTTTAGAAAATCTAAAGATTATGAGGGAAAAATCTTTGAAGGCAATATGTGATTTGTCAATAGATCAATAAATTTTGAATTTTCTTCAATATTGGGGAAATGTGCCGAATTTTCAAACCAAATTAACTCTTTTGAAGGGGCATTTAACAATTTAAAATACTCTTCAGCAATCATAAACGGTGATTCGTAATCATGTTTTCCTAAAACAAAATACACCGGTACTTCTAAGCACAATGCCTGTGTTTTAAGGTCTACTTTCATGAGTTCAGGAAAAATCAGTTTTACTGTAGTGAAGATCCCCCTGAAGAAATTTATTTTATCTCTCAGGCTATATTCAGGAGAGAACATTAGATTTTTAAGTACAAGCATGAAAGCACCGCTGGAACTGCCATACAACTCCCCGCCATATTTTCCCAGAAATCTGCGCTGGGTCATAAACTTTTTCCGCCAGTTGCCTGAATAAGGAGGCTTTCCTATTTCATTCAGCTTTTTGATTACTTTTTTGTCATTTGAAAGTTTCGCCTGTTCTAATGTCCAATCGTAAGATATCTGTTCGTTTTCTGCCATGTTTGCTACCTGACCAATTCCAATATAAGCTTTATAAAGCTCAGGAAATTTTTGAATTGTTAAAATGCCCAAAACACTTCCCCAGGAGTGACCAGCAAGGAATATTTTTTTATGCTGAAATTTTTTGCGCAGCAAATTCGTCAATTCATGTGTGTCTGCCACAAACCTGTTAATATTCATTGATGAATAAGGAGTATTTGCAGAAAAGGATTTACCGGCTCCGGGTTGATCCCAGGTTACTACCACAAAGTGGTTCTCAAGATCCTTCATATATCTCCGCAGCAGTCCCATATCCGAAGTACCGGGACCGCCATGTAGAAAAAGGATGACAGGATTATTTTTATTAACTCCCCGAATTAAGATCCATTGTTCTTTGCCTCCAAGATATATTTTTTCAAGTGAGGCTATACTATGAAGTAATGGTTTACCGTTTGAATCTTTGATTGAATTAGTATAACCGGGTATAAGAAGTAATATACATAAGGCAAGTATTATTAATAATAAGACTATTCCGAAAAACAGCATTCTATTGTTCGTAATTACAATTTATCAATTCAGAGTCTGTTACTTCCTTGTTCCCGGCAGATCCTGAGGGAACGATTTATCATCATGGCAATCTGTGCAAACAGGGGTTTTGGTGAATTCACCGCCGGAGTGACAATTTTTGCATTCAAGACCGGTATGACCTTCTGAGAAAGTGAAACCAGCCAGTTTGTGATCAAATGCTTCGCTGAACTTTTTGTGACAATTAACACAATTATGATCAACTTTCCTGTAAGGCATTACCGTGCCGTGGCACTTTTCGCATGCAACTTTGCTGTGGTAAGATCTAAGTGGCCAGCCGCTTGACCTTGTATGGTCAAAGGATTTCATTTCTTTATCCTGATGGCACTTCTGGCATGAATTGCCGTAATGACAATTTGCGCATGGTTGGTGATGCTCTTCTATCGATCTTTCAATGCGGGATAGTTTGCCGATATCTCCGCGATTTTTTCCTGCGTGGCACTTTATGCAGCTTTCCTGATTATGGCAGCTTGTACAGCTTAAGTTGAATTTGTTTATATGCTCATCGTGGAAGAAAGTAACTATCTTATTTGTTTTTGAATTTGTCTCCCACACTAATTTGGAAGGCAGATCCAGCGCCGGATGCGTTTTGTTATTTGATGCACCGGTATTTATTAGACTTCCTGAACCTTTTCTGGTGTGGCACTGGGTACTGCAGCCGTTTTCACTGCTCCACTGTTTATGGCAGGTCATGCACTGGCGGTGATATGCCGCTTTCAGGTCAGGAATAGATATATCATCACGGCCGCGTGCACTTTCATGGCACTTCCTGCAGTTAAGTACAGGTCCAGTTGTGTTGTAATGGTGGCATCCCGTGCACCCCCCTGACATTTCAGACATTTCCGCATGCACTTTATGCGAAAACTCAACACCGTCATAATAATCAGACATTTCATTTATCAGAACTGTTTCGGGACCCTCTTCAGGTGAGTGGTAAACAGATATCATATCGCTTCTGGGGCAGCCCAATAAACCGGGATCGCCTTTGGTGGGATACTCTGAAGAGTGGCAGGATTTGCAGTTAAGCTTCTGCGATAAACGCATAGAGGAGTTATCATGAAACTTCTTTAACTCTTTCTCTTCTGTGCTCAGACTGCTAACATCTGTAATTTTATCTTTTCCGCTATCGCTATCCGGCGGAAACACTTTGCTTAATACAAATCCAAAGAAAACAAGCGGTATAAGTATAAAATGTATCTTTTTCATTTTTAATTTTCTCTTCCAGATTCTGTTCTCACCGTTTCAGTATCTATTTCTTTTCGTGGCTTATCACAGGGAAATAAATTACTATGAATCTGTAAATAAGTACCAGTAATGCAATACACCCGATAGTTACAGAAATCTCACCAACTGAAGGATAATAAGTAACCGTATCGTAGAATGGCTTATAAGCCGTAATGAAATTATTGAAGCGGTTTAACAGTACACCTGCAATTACAAGTGATGCGGCAGTAAACAGCATGCCGGGTGACCCCAATGTTTTCCGTGATAGCAGCATCAAAAAGGCGACCAGCAGCAAACCTATTTCACTCAAAAACATAAATGCGGTGTAGTCAAATCTTGCTGCATAAACAAATGTCTCACGGATAAACATATCTCCTATTTTGAAGGCAAGATAAATTCCCAGCAAAGAAACGGTCATGCTGCCCAGGTTTGTAAGCAGGTTTATTTCAGGCTTAAGTTTAAAACTGCGTGATGCCAAAAGTGATTCAAAAATTATCATTGGGAAACCGACCGCTATTGCAGAAAGCAAAAATAACAATGGAAGTACAGGGGTCTGCCACAGCGGGTGCATCTTCTGACCCGCAATTACCATCAATGTGCCAAGTGAGGATTGATGCAGTGTTGAAAGAACCACGCCCGCAATTATAAATACGAACATTGTTTTGGATAGTCCTCTATCAAGAACCTTTAATACTACTTCGGCGGGTTTGTTAAATGCGGCAAGTGCACCGGGTAAATTTACCTTACCAATGAATCGCTCAGTTACAATTGGCAGAAATTCAATATAAAGGACACTCATATATATCATCACGCATATACCAACTTCAAACAAGGCGGAGTTTCCATTCCACATTATTAGCGGATGCCAGATGTAATAAAATCTTCCTATATCAATACATACGGCGAAGGCGACAAATGTATATCCAAGCATTGCGGTCAGCAATGCGGGTCTTACTATAGCATGGTATGACTCCCTATGAAAAACATGCGCAAGCGCGGCTGAAGTAAAACCGCCTGCGGCAAGTGCAACTCCGGCTGCAACATCAACGCCAATCCATAAACCCCAAGGCGTCTGATTATCCAGATTAGTTACTGCCCCAAGCCCGCTGTAGAACCTGATAGCCAGAAAAGCCAGGCCGTTAATTGCCAATACGGCAAGTACTATCACACCAAAAGTAAAAAAATTCTTTTTAATCGGAAGAGGTTTCATTTTATTTCTTCATTAGTATCCTGCGGTTTTTCGTTCTTACTGGGGCCGTTTCCGTGTTTACCCCATTTTGTTATCCACATTACAGTACCCAGCAGGGCAAACAAAGTTACCGGCGGAACAAAATAGGCAAATATGCCATGCTGAATTGCTTCTGATATTCCCGGTGCAGTGGCAGTACCAAGCGGCGGCATTTTAAGTTCATTGAATTTTTTACCCGCAATATACATCCAGGTTGTTCCGCCTACTTCATGCTCACCGTAAATATGATTTATATAATCGGCAGGTTTTCGTTTAATTTTATTCTTTGCCGCTTTCAGCACATCGCTTCTTTTCCCGAAAAGTAATGCTTCTTTGGGACAAATCTCCACGCATGCAGGCAGCTGGCCTTTGCTGCGCCTTTCAGAGCAAAGGTCACACTTCATTATGTGCGGGTCAATTGATTTCTGCCACTCATAGGTGGGTATCTGGAACTGGCAGGCTACCATACAATACCTGCAGCCAATGCATTTATCGTCATTCCATGTAACGCTGCCGTCTTCATTCTTGGTTAGCGCGCCAACAATACAAGCCGATACACATGCCGGTTTTTCGCAGTGCATGCACTGCGTTTTAACATATACCGGCAGCAGCGGATTCTTTTCATTTTCAAACTCATTTACCGCCGTCAGTGCGTTATTATCCGGACGCCTGTACTCTTTAAAAACGGAATTATCAGAATAGCTTTCAAGTTCACCCGCGGGGAGTCCGTGCGCTGTGCGGCATGCCCATTCACAATGTCGGCAGCCAACACATGCAGTTGTATCAACAAGTATACCTATTCTATCATCTGAAAGGGGTTTATCTGCGGCTTTTACTGATCGGCTTCCAAGTGTAAGAGATGCTGCACCAATGGCAGCTGTCTTTAAGAAATTTCGCCTGTCTAAGTTATTCATATTTTCAAAGTATAACAAACATTAACGCGGATGAAGGAGGGATTTCAGAGGTGCAAACTTTCTGCTGTTGCAACTTTATAATATATGTTAAAATTTAATATCCAAATATTATTTGTCAAAAACAGGCGAAGAGAATCTTCAGCAATTGAAATGATTTATATCGCAGGG
>CAZQYL010000205.1:0-4721 GCA_964597425.1 uncultured Ignavibacteriales bacterium
GAATACATCAAGGGCTTTTCCGTCCTTGTAAAATACCGCTGTTTGAGTGTCCTGCACAATAAGCTGCGCACCCATTTTAATATCTGTTGAACCGGCCTGCGGTTCGCGGTGAACCAGCTCTTTACCGGATTCATCAAAAAATTGGATTATTTCTAATGCATTACCCATTTTAGTTGTTTCCTTCTATATTGATTGTTTTATTTTTGTAAAATTAATCATTTGCATATTTAAATACAATTATAGAACCGCCATTTTGGCGTTTTGTTTCAGGAAAAATTTATCCTGTTGTTTCGGGAAAAGGTACTGATTTATGCCCTAAAATCGGGGAAATGCCATTCGATGTAAGACATTTGACTGAATATCTAAGTGGGCATTTTGGCTGAACTTCGAAAAAGCTAATATGGAAGATTGTATTGCTCTTTCCTGTACCATCTTAAGTACTGGAAAGCATTCGGGAAATCATTACCGCTGAATTCTACCAGAATTTCCTTTGCTTTGATTTGTTCATCCGGATAGCCTAATATACAAACTGATATTGCATTATGGAATTCCTGCAGGCTCAAGTTATTTTGTAACTCCCTAACCCATTCTACTTTTGTAATATTATAACCAATTATGCCGGGACCGAAACCTAGCTCTAATAATCTTCTTCTTCTTTTGTAACTTAATGAGTCGTCAAAGTAATAATTAAATAGATCATTTTTGAATTCCGTACTTTTTAATCTCCCTATGTAATCAAACGTAGATAACTCTTTCCAAACTTTGAGATCGTTGCTGTTATTAAATTTCTTACCTGTTATTAAATATATTTTTTCCAGAATTCCGTCATATTCATACTGCGCGCTGAATCCAGGGAGATGGGCTTCAAGCTTTTCCAGTTTTTTTATAGCAAACTCAATATTCTTGCGGCTGAATAAAAAATTAAACCGGTTAATAGGTGATAATTGTAATCTTGGTCTTATTACTACAAAATCATATTTTTCAGCTTCCGCATCTTCCCAGGCTGATGGAATACTATCGCTCTTCAAAAGTACATCTCTACCTAAAAATTTTTCATAAGGTGTGAATTTAAAGGAATTTGAATCTTTGGTAAATTGCGAGACTGTATTAACATTATCTTCGCCAAATTCTTTCTTTAAGTAATGAACAAGATAATATCCCATTTTTTCCCTGACTGTTAAATTCTTCATTGGTTTTTCAACCAAACCCTTTTGAAGATGTGCGCCGCCATAAAATATTAAAATATTCTGTTCGGGGTTCTGCCTTATGTAATTAGTAAGATTCATTGCTGTAACGCTATCCCTGGTATTTATAAACCACAAGTCTCCTTCTTTTTCAGGTATTTTGTAGAAATCATCATTAAGTACTTGTTCGAAGCCCCGCAATTCGAATTTAAGGAATGGTTCTTTTATACTGTCAAGTGATAACTTAAATTCCCTTAATTTTAATAAAAACTCAATATCATCAAGGTACCATGAATCATAAAAATTATAAAACAATGAATCAGTATTTGGATCAGTAATAAAATCACTCATTACCTTTGCATCTACAGAATCGGTTTCCATAACCAGTAAAAGTGAATTATTTTCTCCATTCAACTTTGCGGCTTCACGCCACTTATAGAGAACATTTAATAGAGTATTATATGACCTGATAGTATGATGCCCCATATCAGCCAGCATCACAATTTTCTTTTCAAAAATCAGCTCTGCAATTTTTTTATCCGGGTCTTCGTATATACTTCTTTCCCGGGTGCATGAAGAACCTGTAATTGAAATTAATATTATAGAGATTAAAAATAAAAGAAATGGAATCTTCGCAGAAATCCTGTTAAGAATTACATAAAAAGGTTTCATAGTTATTCTAGATTAATTATAACAATGTTAGGGCTGCTCGTTACAAAAATAATACTATATTCAAGCAATTACTATAATCAAAAAATCCTGACAGGTTTTATACCTGCCAGGATTGTAATTTTGCCTTTTTACTTTTGCCTTTTTATAGCTATATGTTTATTTCACCAAAAACATCTTCTTCGTTTCAACAAGACCCTTGGCTCTTATCTGGTACAAGTAATATCCGCGGGGATAGTTGCTTCCGTCAAACTGAACTTTCCAGCTTCCGGCTCTTACTTTTTCATCAAATATCTTGGAAACTTCCTTTCCCATCTCATCAAAAACTGAAATTGAAACCTGGTAATTATCCAGACTTGCCGGGATATCGAACCTTATACTTGTAGTTGTGCTGAACGGATCGGGGTCATTGTTATAAAGCATAATTTCCTTTGGTGTATCTTTGCCTATCCTTGTTAAACCCGAGCCCATTGTGCTGAATGTCCATATCATTGACCAGTTGCCCGTTCCGCCAAGGTTATTGGCTGAAACTTTCCAGTAATACATTGTGCTTCCTGAAAGTTTGCCTGCCGGTACGGTAAAATTTGATGCCAGTAAATTGCCTTCATCCACAACTACGTTTGTAAAATTAAGATCTGCGGCAACCTGTATCCTGTAGCTTGTAACCGAAGGCTGGTCATTCCAGTCCAGGGTTGGGGTTAATGATTGCCCCAAAGCGCCGTTTGGCAGTGAGATCTGTACAGGTGCCTGAGGCGGATTGACAAATCCTGTTCCAAGGCTCCATGTGTTTGACCATGGCACTGTTCCGCCTGCGTTTGAAGCGTTCACACGCCAGAAATACTGTGTATTATTGTTCAGCAAGCCGTTAGGCAATGTGTATTCATTTTTGGTTAAACCATTCTGGTCATGAATTACTTCAGTAAACGAAAGGTCTTTTGATATCTGCAGTCTGTATGATTCAGCAGTTGGTGCATTCTGCCAAATGAGTGTTGGAGTTACTGACTGACCTGCTGCGCCGTTGTTTGGAGAAAGCAGCTGGGGCGAATCGGGGGCGTTAAGAACTGAAAATGTCCACATTGGGGTCCATTGGCCCGCGCCTGCGATATTCACTGCGCATGTACGCCAGTAGTATTGTGTATTGTTTTCAAGTATACCTTCTTTTATTCTGCACAGCCCGGATGTAACAGAAACCAGTGTGTCTACCACTACTGTCCCGAAAGCCTTATCAAGTGCGACCTGCAGCCTGCAGTAATCTGCATTCTTCACAGTCTGCCACTCAAGCTGCGGATTCTGTCCTATTCCTGATGAGCCTAAAGCGGGTGATGAAAGACTTGGAATTGCTTCAGGTCCGTTTTGTGAATATTTAATAGCTGCAATATCATACTGCGTAGCTGTTCCTATGCTCATTCCCGTTATGTATACGTTTCCTTTTTCATCAACATGCAGCGCAACTCCTTTATCAACCTGGTTGCCCGGGCCGTTGTAATGCGCAATCCACAGCTCAGAGCCGGCGGGATTATATTTTAATGTAGTTATATCATCGTTATTGCCGTTCCAGGAGTTCCCTGTAACATATACGCTTCCCATTTCATCAGTGCATATAGAAGAAGCTATATCACTGCTTGAGCCCTGGTCATTATATCTTGCATTCCACAGTTCAACACCCATCGGGTTATATTTTATTGTGGCGTAATCAAACCCGGTGCCGTTGCCCGTACTTTGACCCGTTACGTAAATGTTGCCGAACATATCAACGCAAATTGCATTTGCCTGGTCAACACCGCCTGAAGGTGAATTGTATTTAGCGTCCCACTCAACTTCACCGGAAGGATTGTATTTCACCGTTCCGTAATTGCCGTTGGAGTTACCTGTAACATATATATTCCCTGAGGCATCAATTGCTATAGCCGTAGCTTTATCATCTGATTTGCCGCCGTAGGGTTTAGCCCATATCTGGGCGCCGTTGAGTGTATACTTTATTGTGATGTAATCATTACCTGCGGAAGTGTAATGGCTGTAACCCGTTACATAGATGTTATTGTCGGCATCAATTGCCATTGCTGTCGGGTAGTCAACATCTTTTATAGGGTTATTAAAAACCGCTTTCCACATTAACGAGCCATCGTCTGAGTTATGCTTGAACGTGTATATATCAACCGATTCTTCGCTTCCTGCGCAGTAGCCTGTAACATAGATATTGTTTTCTTTATCTGTAACTATTGCTACACTGCCATCGTTGCCGTTTTCGGGTCCGTTGAACTTTGACATCCAAAGCTGCTCGCCTTTGGAATTGTACTTGATAGTAACAATATCCAGCATTTCATTTTCGTTGGTTGCTGAGCCTGTTACGTATACATTGCCTTCGGCATCAACGGCAATTGCGTTAACCTGGTCTGCTTTATTACCTGAGCCGTTGTATACGGCTTTCCAAAGTTCTTCGCCTGATGAATTATATTTTATTGTGAAGTAATCGTGGTCACTGGATGGATTGATTGTAAAGCCTGCAACATACATGTTGCCCTGTTTATCTGTTGTCATGCACGTCGGCGCTTCATTGCCATTGGATGCGCTGTTGTATCTTGTTATCCATTGTGTATTAACCTGTGAGTACAATACCTGAGATAACAATGCAGCAACTAAAACTGTAAAAAGTTTAGCCTTCATAAATAGCCCCCTAAATTTTTGAAATGGAAGAACCGTAAAATAATATAAGATTTATTAATTGTCAAAACTAAATACCGTATTAACAGGTGTCGGAATATGACTTTTATCGCCGGCTTAAGCAAAATATTCAAAATTGCTATTAAAATTAAACATTTGTATTTTGCAGGGTTAAAATAATTGCACTAAAATGGAACAAAAGCATTC
>CAZQYL010000206.1:0-4693 GCA_964597425.1 uncultured Ignavibacteriales bacterium
TAATTAACACTTGATTTAACTGTTAAAATTTCTCATTTTAAGGTAATAATTTGCTGTACATTAACAGTTTAATAAGATGATAAAACATGTTATTAAAATACTGTTGGCTGTTTACGGTTTGCATTCTTTCATAATTAGCCAGGACCGGCTTCAGGAAACTACTGAACCCGGCACGGTGAATGTCAGCAATACATCAAAATACCTCTTACGTGAAGAATCAAAAAGCAAAGAATTGAATTCCGAAAGCTCCGGCAAGGTACACAGCATTGAGTTATACAGGTATACCGTTGACCTGATGCAGAAAAGCAGAACAATGAAAGAAGAGAACACATTCAACATAGTTTCTTCATTCAGGCAGAATATCAGGTTCGGCGGTTTCTGGGACCGCTACGCAATAGTCAATTTTACTCCAGATATGTATATTAAGCCATTTGATTTTTTAAGCATATACGCAGTGCATAACTCAAGCTACTTTATCCCGATAAAAGCCATCAAGGAGCACTTTAAGCTTATGGCTATTCAAAGCGCGGCAATACTTGTAATTGATAATACTGTAAAACATATCATGCCTGCAGGCAGAATGATAAAAGCCATAACCGGATTCCTGCTTAAAAATGTTGTGATAAACTCGTTGCTGGGGCAGATATTAAGCAAAGGCAGTGAGAGGATATTTGAACAAGGCAGTTACTACTGCTCGGTTAGCATAAGGTTTTGATAAAACAAAAGGCGGATCTTAGATCCGCCTTTTAAATAATTGAATGACACGAAGTTCTATTTTACCAATATCATTCTTTTTGTTGCAGTGAATTCATTTGTAACCAGTGTATAGAAGTAAACACCGCTTGCAAGTTTTGTTGCATCAAAATCAGCGGTATAGTTACCTGAAACCATTTCTCCGTTTGTTATAACTGCAACTTCATTACCCACCATATCATAAACAGCCAGCTTTACATTGCCTGATTTTGGAAGGCTGAAATTGATCTTTGTTGAAGGATTGAACGGGTTTGGATAGTTCTGTGAAAGATCGTATGCAGAAGGTACTTCTGTTCCGTTCTGATTAATTCCAACTGTAGAGCCTACTAAACTGATAAGATCAAGACCGATAACGTCTCCATCATTGAGATTGTTAGCAACATGCTCTCTGAAACCAATATATATATTTGCACCATTGGTAAGACCCGGAACATTACCAAGCCTGTAACCTTTACGCTGCCAAGTTGTATCATTCACAGCAGGGTATACTAAATTTGCAACAACATATGTAAATGCAGCTACCGAAGAATTTGTTGTTGTTGAGATCTTAACATCAAGATTATCGGCGTAATCAAGCCCCGGCCATTTTTTTACCCAAAAGATCAGTGAGTCATTTAAATCAATGTTTGTAATCTGTGGTGTAATGATCCACATATCATTTGCTGAAGCGCCGCCATTTGTATAAGTTGCATATATAATTGCCGAGCCGCCTCCCGGAGGTGTTGAAGCAACAACTGCTGTACCCCAGCCGGGGATATTTACACCATTGGTAATTCTATCCCAGCCTGTGCCGCCTATAGGATTCAGTTTTGTCCAGCCTGCCGGTGGAAATACAGCTGATTCAAATGATTCAGGTCCAAAGTTAGCAACAAAAGGAACCGGTGGCTCTCCGCCGATTACACTGTTTGGTCCAATCGGACTTCTTTGAACATTGAGTTTATTTGTTCCCTGAGAAAACACTAATATGGGCACAATAACAGTAACTAAAAAAAGCATGATAAATTTTTTCATATTAGAAATTAAGTTAATGAAATGTAAAAATAATGTGAATTGATTATTAGTATTGCAAAATACTCGAAACCTTAACTATTTACAATGAACAAATTACCCGAAAAAAGAGGTTTATCTGTAATTTTATAGTAAAATCAGCTAAGTTAAAGACGTTATTTGAAGTAAATCAGAACTTGTTCGAATAAATTATTGGGAAACAATATCTTTTAGATAAGATCAAGGTCTTCCTGAGTGTGATTGAATACCTGCATCAATTGGATAGATAACATTAAAACAGGTTTCTGTTTAGATAATATTTTTAAAGTAATTGCGATTCAGGCTATTTCAATAATATCATTTTTTTGCTTTCAATTATATCACCGGATATCATTCTGTATATATAGATACCTGAAGAATAATTTTCAGCATTAAACTCGGCTTCATATATCCCCGGAGCAAAATTATCACTAACCAGAGTTCTGATCAATTTACCTGTCAGGTCGTACAAAATGATCTTTACCCCGGCATTGTTATTGGCAGCAGGAACTGAGAACCTGATCTTTGTAACAGGATTGAATGGGTTAGGGTAATTTTGCAGCAGTTCAAATCTTTCGGGTATTTCTGTGGAAATTTGATTAATACCTATCAAACCAATATAATCACTCACGGAAAATGAACTGTGCTGAATACCCGCCAGACTTGCAATGGCTGCTAGCGATGCTTTTATATTATTTGTTAAGAACGCAATATTTATTGTGCTCAATACATCGTTAGCAGAATGGTAATTTGGATTCCTGAAATTCGCGCCATCGGTCAGCATCAGGGCTTTATAGCCTGCATCCCAGAATGGTGCATGATCGCTTCGTCTAAGGTCCGGGGTTGATTGACCGTTGCCTGGAGTAGCCAGTGAAATTACTCTCAGCTGCGGCACATATATTCTTGCGCAGCTATCAAAAGCATATCTTAGTGAGTTTGAATTAACGTTTGCTATATTGTTAAGGAAATTTCCTCTTCCCTGCTGTGAATTGATGCTATCGCATACTGCCGGAAAAAGAGTGCAGAATCCCGCCGGGATTTGCTGGCAGTTCGGTACATCGCAATAGTAGCCTATCATTTCAAAATCCAGTACGCCTGCGATTTTTTCGTATGAGGGAATTCCCTGTGAAACATATCTAGCGCTTCCTACTAATCCGGCTTCTTCCAGATCAAACCCGATAAATTTAACCGTGTTGCGGAATTTATAATTTGAAAGAATCCTCGAAATCTCCAATACAGCCGCAACGGCTGTACCGTTATCATCGGCACCCGGACTTATACTTACAGTTTCATAATGTCCGCAGACAATGTATGTTGTGTCTTCCCTGGTGGTACCAGGCAGCCTGCCAATAAAATTCTCGGCATTGTAACCCGAGTAAACAAATCCCTGTACTGATGTTTGCAGGTTGTACCTGTTAAACCGGTTGTTAATAGAATCTTTCACTCTCTGAAGCTGATTTAAGCCCGCAGTCCTATGCCTGATTCCGGTAATGAACTGCATACTGCTTTTGATCTCGTTGCTGTCAACCTGGTCTACAATTGCCTGTATATCAACAGCCTGAAGATCATCTGCGACAATTTTTGCTTTAAAACCCAAGGGCATTGCAGAATAATACCAATAAAGCTGCTTGTTATTACCCGGTTGTACAGGGTAACCTATATCTCCCGAGGTTGAATCAGCAGGGTATAAAAAAGTTTTGCCGCTATCATTAGAAATTCTGAGACTTATACGGCAGGGGTTATTTTCAGCATCACTCAGATTGTACGTAATTTTTACCGCGTTGTTCTGGCTGATCAACTCTGTTCCTGTAATATTTATCACGGGAACATTATTTACGCCGCTGATAATATTCTCATTGCCGGAGTTTTCGGGGCGGATAAAGAACCCCAAAAGGAATAAAACGCAGAAGAGTATGATGTATTTTTTCAATTTAGTAGTGTTCTATTTCATATAAGCCTTGAAAATAATCAGTCTCAGAAACAAGGCTCATAAATAACTTCGTTATTTAACCAGTATCATTTTCTTAACTTCTGAATAATCATTTGTTATCATTCTGTAAAAATACACACCGGATGAATAAGCAGCCCCGTTAAATTCAGCTTCATAAGTGCCCGGGGCAAAATTTTCATCAACAAGTGTAGTTACAAGTTTGCCGGTTACATCATAAACAGCAATTTTCACAAAATTATTCATTCCTGTTGAAGGAACTGTGAATTTAATTTTTGTAACCGGGTTGAACGGGTTAGGGTAATTCTGCTGTAAGCCGAATCTTTCAGGTACTTCCGTGGAGATCTGTTTGATACCGATCACAAAGTTTATCAAAGGAAGCTCTATGTATGACTTTGAGTTATTATTGATGTACACTTTGTTTGATGCAGCCTTAAGCGAGGGAAGCATGAACGGGTTAGTCCGAAGGAAAGTATCGGTTGTATCACCATTAAAATCATAGAGCGGTACATTATCAATATTTGTCAGTTTAACCCTTATCTTATTGCCTGCACGGAAAACATGAGAGTAGGACTGGCCATTCACATATTTCTGCTTAACCTGGTTTGCAGTATACTCCCTGTCAGTCCAGTTGATGCGGGTTACAAGTTTCTCATCGCCGTTGGGTCTAACATCCCATATCTGCATGTTATACTGGCAAATTTCATTTGCCGAAGATGAATAGTACAGGTAAGCATACGGCGTGCCCGCCATGGTTGCATCCTGCAGCAGTGCCGGTGTATCAAAATAAATCTCATCCTTCTGAAATTTCGCGTCAAACAGCGGACCGCGGAACTCTGTGTTTACAAGGTACTCCATTGTAACATTGGGGTCAAGCACATCATTGGTAAAGCTGACATTTGCCTGGGTACCGCCATAGCCATATACCTGCAGTTGATTTGAAGGATGCAGGTACAGCTTAACACT
>CAZQYL010000207.1:0-4675 GCA_964597425.1 uncultured Ignavibacteriales bacterium
CCACACGTGATACTGAAATACCTACGTTGATAGCGGGTCTTACACCTGAGTTGAAGAGGTTCGGCTCAAGATATATCTGACCATCTGTAATTGAAATTACGTTTGTGGGGATATATGCCGATACGTCACCTGCCTGTGTTTCAATAATAGGTAAAGCTGTTAAGCTTCCGCCGCCCAGCTCATCGGAGAGCTTTGAAGCTCTTTCGAGTAACCTTGAATGGAGATAGAATACGTCACCGGGGTAAGCTTCACGTCCCGGGGGTCTCCTGAGAAGAAGAGATACTTCACGGTAAGCAGCAGCCTGTTTTGAAAGATCATCATAGATACACAAAGCGTGTCTGCCTGAATCACGGAAGAACTCTCCAAGCGCTGCGCCTGAATAAGGCGCTAAGAACTGCATCGGAGCGGGATCAGAAGCCGCAGCAGTAATAACTGTTGTGAATTCCATTGCTCCTGCTTCCTGCAGTTTTGCAACTACCTGTGCTACGGTTGATTGTTTCTGGCCGATAGCAACATATATACAAAAAACGCCTTTTCCTTTTTGGTTGATGATTGTATCAACAGCAACAGCGGTTTTACCCGTTTGCCTGTCACCAATGATAAGCTCTCTTTGTCCTCTTCCTATCGGTATCATGGAGTCAATAGCCTTAATACCTGTCTGAAGAGGCTCTTTAACCGGCTGTCTTGCGATAACACCTAAAGCTTTTCTTTCAATTGGTGAAAATTTATCTGTGGTGATAGGTCCTTTGCCGTCAACAGGCTGTCCTAATGGATTAATAACTCTTCCTATCATTGCTTCGCCTACCGGCATTGATGCAACCCTGCCTGTACGCCTAACTTCATCGCCCTCTCTTACCTGTGTATAATCACCGAAGAGAATACATCCTACGTTATCTTCTTCCAGGTTCAGCGCCATACCAAATACTCCATGTGGGAATTCGATAAGCTCACTGGCCATACATTTTGTTAAACCGTAAACACGCGCTACACCATCACCTATCTGTACAACGGTTCCAACTTCATAAACATCGATCTCTTTTTCAAATCCTGATAATTGTTTTCGAAGTATCGCCGATACTTCATCTGGTTTTACTTCAGCCATCTCTTTATATTGTTATATTAGTTTTAATTTTTTCTGTGTCCGTGAATCAACTCAATTATTGATGCTTCCCATCGAGAATCTTTCTTTAAGAAGCTCGAGCTGCCTTAAAATGCTGGCATCTATTATTTTATCATCAACACTTGCAATAAATCCGCCTTTAATAGCCGGATCAACTGAATATGTTGCCTGAATTTCTTTTCCTGTGAATAATCTTAACTTATCAGTAAGAGCTTTCCTTTCGCCATCGGTAATTTCAACGGCGGTTTTTACTTTTGCAAGCACAACGCCCTGTTTTTCATTTACTAATGTTGCGAAGTCATCTGTTATATCGTAAAGCAGGTTTATCCTGTTCTTTTCGCACAGGTAAACCAGGAACCGCAGTGTAAGTTCGTTAACTTTCCCTGAAAACATTGCCTCGAAAACCTTTGTTTTCTTTTCAGCGGAAATAACAGGAGTTAAAATGAAGTTGGAAAGTTCTTTTGAACCTTCAATCGACTTTTTAATATCAACAAGGTCCTTTTTTACTTCCTCAACCGATTTACGCTCTAATGCTGTGAAGTAAAGCGCTAAATTGTATTTTCTTGCTACTTTTCTGTTTGTCATAATAAATTTTATCTGCCGCGCTGAATCATTTTTTTAATTCTGCGGTATTTTGCCGATGAATCCATCGATTATCTTTCTCTGCTTTGCGGCATCAAGATTTTCATCAATTATCTTTCCTGCTGCCTGAACCGCGAGATTTGCTATTTCATCTTTCAGTGAGTTCATTGCCGCAACTTTTTCGCGCTCAATTTCACTCTTTGCCTGTGCTATCATTCTTGCAGTATCATCATTGGTTTTGCTGATAAGATCATTGCGTAATTTTTCAGCAAGTTCTTTGCCTTCAGAAATTACTTTCCTTGCATCTTCATCTGCTTTTGCAAGCAGCTGTTTGTTCTGAGCAAGGATCTTTTCAGCTTCCTGTTTCAGGTATTCAGCCTTTTCAACGGAATCCTTAATGCTCTGTTCCCTGTCATTCAATGATTTAAGCAGCGGACCCCATGCATACTTCTTAAGAATGAGAAGAAGCAGGAAGAAAATGATGATCGTCCAGATAAGAAGTCCCGGCTCTACTGAAAGCAGGGTATCCTTCTTTTCATGCGGATCATTTGAAATGAAGAGTAAAACGTTATAAAATTTTGCTAAATATATATAAGCTAAAGACATAACTATCCTTTGTTATAAAAAATTGTTTTAGGTGCTGCCGTGCAGATACTAGTACCTGCTGCTATGAAAAACATGCTTAAGAATGGAATAATAACAAACCGATATTAACTGCACCCATCCGGTAAAAATGAACGGGCGCAGTTAACCAATTTTTTAATTATTTTCCAGCTAATATAAAGCAGATAACGAGCGCGAAGAGTGTAACACCTTCTACCAAAGCTGCCGCGATGATCATTGTTGTTCTAACGTCACCGGTTGCTTCTGGCTGTCTGCCGATAGCTTCCATTGCTGAAGCTGCGAGTCTTCCAATTCCAAGTCCTGCCCCGATAACTGCAAGTCCTGCACCGATTCCAGCTGCTAATGCTGCTAAACTCATTTGATTTGTATCCTTTCTTAAAAGATTTTGAAGTTAAATTATATTTGTAGTTTATTTAAATTACTTGTGAAAAAATCTATATTAATGTTGAATCTGTTTCTTAGTGATCCTGATGTATTGCCATACCGATAAACAATGCTGAAAGCATTGTGAAGATATATGCCTGCAATACTGCTACAAGAATTTCAAGTACATAAATGAACAGTGAAAAACCAATTGATACCGGAATTACAGCGTAACCGAGCATGAATATGAGTCCGATTAACGCGTATATTACAATGTGACCCGCTGTCATGTTGGCAAATAGACGAATAGCCAATGCGAATGGTTTTGTAAGTAATCCAAGGAACTCAATAATTACCATGATAGGTAATACAAACACCGGAACACCCGGTGGAATTAAACCTTTGAAGTAACCGAAAAATCCGTTGTTCTTAATGCCGTGTACCTGAGTCATTATGAAAGTGATCAGGGCCAATCCCGCAGTAACACTGATACTGCTTGTACCGGTTGACATACCCGGGAACAAACTGATTATATTTACAAACAGGATGAAAAAGAACATAGTGAAAAAGAAGGGAAGATATTTTTCTGAACCGTGACCCATTGACGGTTTGACGACGTCATCACGGACAAAAACCATTAACATTTCGAGGAAATTACCAAGACCGGTCGGATGTTTTCTTTTTTTATTTGAAGCCGCTGCATAACCGAATAAGATTACCATCAGGATAGCTGCAATAATCAGCATAAGGATCTTCATTGAAATGGAAAGATCCAGTGTAAAGCCGCCTATATGAATAGGGGGTATAGTAAGTACGGGTTTATCTGATATGTGATGCATGATCCAGTTTCCGTCTTCCTGGACCTTTTCTACAAGTGTTGAATCTCCCGGTGCGTGTTCCTGTATAAAAGCAGTAAGTAATCTCATTTATGTTATTTCAGTGTGGTCTTATTTTGCTGATCCGTTAATGCCGGATCCAAATTATGTTTTTTAACCTGCAATTGTTGTTTGTGCAGGAAGTAAATTTCTATAGAAATAAAGAGTGTATAAAAGAAAAAAACCGAGCCAACAAGGCTCAAAGAATCCAGTGTTGTAAATTGTATCAGGATGACAAGAAACAGCATGACGAGAATTAACCTGATACCCATACCGCCGAAAACCAGCATCATGAAGGTTTTGGTAGGCTTACCGAAAGCCATTGTATTGAGTTTGTAACCGATAATTGCATTCATAAGGCTTACTATGTATCCAAATACAAATGAATTTATCTGGTTAACGGTAAAATATTTCCAGACCGGGTAGCCACCAAGTACAATTACGATCAAACTTGAAAGCACAATGAACTTGAAAAATCCCGGCTGTTTGCTGTTACTTTCCATCTTTATCAGTTTTTTTATTTTTGTAATTGACAGATTTTATTAAGTTTACAAAACCTGCTACAGAACCGAATAATACACCGATAATGAGGAAAATATTGCCTGTTTCCAGCCATTTATCAAGCCAATAGCCTCCTAAAGTACAAAGAACAATTGAAGCACCATATTGAAACCCTATTTCGGCATATTGCCAGCCTGAACGGTAAGAATTGGCAACTTTTTTAAATTCTGACGTCTTTTCAGCATCTTTTTTATCAAAAATGCCATTATTTTGCGCCATTTTTTGCCAAATTTTTCAGTGAATTTACAAAAATAACAAGAAATTAAACTAAAATCAATTTAGGAATTTGGTGGGTTGGGGTAGAAAAATGTCATTCCCGCGAAGGCGGGAAACTACTATATTGGGGGTGTATTTACAGGCAATGAAGAAAAAATCCATAAATATAAAATTTCATATTAGAAATATATCGTTGCTGATTATTTTATGTCTATTTTTATCTATTTTAGTTAATTGTGGTAATAGTGATCAAAATACTATTCCACAGAATTGCGATAATAAAAAAATTGATTCATTGATTCAACAGATAGTTTTTATTCCTGAGGTTTATACT
>CAZQYL010000208.1:0-4630 GCA_964597425.1 uncultured Ignavibacteriales bacterium
ACTAAATTTATCAAATTAATAACTTTTAAAGCCATGAAGAAAATATTTACTGCATCGCTATTTTTAATTTTGCTGGTTTCATTTGTCTATTCATCGGGCACAGTGTATATGCTGGCTGATTTTGAAAATACCTCTTTCCCCCCGGCAGGGTGGACCGTTGCAAACACATCCAATTACAATTTTATACGTACTACGTATGCAAGCGGTTATGGCGCTGGACTTTCATGTGCGGTAGCTGATTTTTATGATTACTCATCAGGTAATTTTGATCTTGTGACCAGGTCATTTCCCAATTCAACTTCTGGCGACTCATTGATATTTGATCATGCATACACAACCGGCGCTGCTGAAAATGACAGGCTTGATATTTATTACTCTACCGATAATGGTTCTTCATGGACTTTGCTTATTTCTTATCTCGGAGGACCATCAGGTCCATTAAAAACTGCACCGGCTACATATGACTTATTTGTTCCCAATGCAAGCCAGTGGGCTACAAAACGAAATGCTTTGCCCGTTGGGACCAATAAAGTTAAATTTACAGGTGTCACGGCTTTTGGAAATAATCTTTATCTTGATAATATCAGGGTCGGCGTGCCTTACGCAAACGATGCAGGCTTAAGCAGCATAATTGCTCCCAAATGGTCAATTACACCTCAGGGTGTCGCTCCGCAGGTATCTGTCCGCAACTATGGCTCAGGTACACAGTCATTTAACGTTACCATGACAATCAATCCGGGCGGATATACAAACACTCAGAGTGTTTCCAATCTTGCAGCAGGTCAGGTGCAGACAGTAAATTTCACAAGTTACAACTTTGCCACAACAGGTAATTATACTATAACTTGTTACACTTCACTTGGTTCAGATCAGAACGTTTCCAACGATACAATTTCAAATATACTTGTTGTATCAACATCTCCGCGAAATGTAGTACTTGAGTTTTGTACCGGCACATGGTGCCAGTGGTGTCCGTGCGGTGATGATGAAGCACGTCACCTTGCACAAGTGTATCCTAATTCGGTAATCCTGGCATATCACGGCGGCTCTGATCCGTGGCAGACATTCAATGGAAACGGAATTATCGGTTTGCTTGGGTTCGCAGGCTATCCTTCAGGTTTGGTTGATAGAAGACTTGGCGCAAACAACGGCTGGGGCTCTATGTTCACAGATGCTGAATACAGGCTATCACAAAGCCCTTCTTCACCGGTAAAAATAGATGTTATCAGCTCTAATTATAATGTAGGTACACGTGAACTAACAGTGAATGCTAATGCTACTGCATTGCAGTCACTTACCGGGCAATACAAAGTAAATTATGTTTTAAAAGAAAATAATCTTGTTTACCCGCAGACTGGTAACAGTTATTGCCCTGGTAACCCAACGGCAATTCATGATGATGTTGTAAGGAATATTGTGAACGGTGCAAGCGGCTCAAATGTCAATACAGGTACATGGAACCAGAACCAGGTTTACCCGCTGACATTCAACGTAACACTTGCTGCAGGATTGGTACCTGGTAACTGCAGGTTTGATATCTTTGTATATAAAGATAACGGTGCTCTCAATGTATCTGAAATGCAGCAGGGTGTTTCTTCTTCCTTCGTTGTTACCGGAATCAATCAGCAGGGTACTAACATTCCTGATAAATTTGAGCTCGCACAGAATTATCCAAATCCATTTAACCCGGTAACGAATGTACATTTTTCAATTCCCAAAAACACAAATGCTTCATTCAAAGTGTATAACGGCATCGGACAGTTAATGGGAGTGTATTATGACGGAGCAATTACTGCCGGACAGTATAACGCTGAAATCGACGCAACCAATTTCGCAAGCGGTATTTACTATTATACTTTAAGTACAAGTGAATTTACTCAGACTAAAAAAATGGTTGTTGTAAAATAAATTTTCAGGAACACTGTAAAGCCTCTGAATTTTAATTCAGAGGCTTTTTTATTTATAAATTCTGTGTATCTTGATTTACCATTTTAATTGAATATCCATTAAGCTATTTTAGCGTTCATTTAAATTAATGAATTTGAAGAGAATAATATTTGTTTTATTTATAGGTCTGACATTTACTGTTTTTTCACAGGAAAATGTTAAGATAATGACATATAATCTGCTTAATTACCCTGATGTTGATTCAGCGATAAGGAATCCCAACTTCAGAAAAGTTATAAGAAATTCAAACCCTGATATACTTGTTGTGCAGGAAATGACAAGCCTTGCAGGCATGAATGGTTTTCTGAGCAATGTAATGAACGCATACGGCAATGTATATTCAATGGGTACATTTATCGATGGCACTGATACGGATAACGGGATATTTTTCAGGACATCCAAATTCAGTTTTATCAGCAATACCCGGATCAGAACTTCGCTTCGCGACATAAATGAATTTAAGATTGTGCACATAAACTATCCGGCCGATACGCTGAGGATATTTTCAGTGCATTTAAAATCCAGCGGCGGAGCTGTAAACGAAAATCAGCGAGCATCTGAAGTCGACAGTCTTAGAAAATTCACTTCATCACTGCCGGCAAATTCTTTCTACATGGTTGTAGGTGATTTTAACATCTACGGCGACTATGAACCGGCGTATATTAAGCTTAAACAGATCACAAACGGGAACGGACATTTTACTGATGCGATTACAATGACAGGTTCATGGAATCAGTTTCAGTACAGGCAGTATCATACTCAATCACCCCGCACCCGCGGGTTTGGAGGAGGTTCAACCGGGGGAATGGATGACCGATTTGATATGATATTGATGTCACCCGGGATATTCAACGCGGGAAGGATTGCTTACGTGCCGGGCACAATGACGCCATACGGCAATGACGGCAATCACTACAATGATTCAATAAACCGAAGACCTAATACCGCGGTGCCTGATTCGGTTGCAGATGCAATTCATTACGCAAGTGATCATATCCCGGTTATTGCAACATTCACTTTTGGGAATGTTATCGGAATATCGGGTAATAATCAAAATATCCCGGATAAATTTGAGTTATCACAAAATTTTCCGAATCCTTTTAATCCCTCAACGAAAATTAAATTTGAAATCCCGGATTCAGAAAGGAACAATTCCTTTGATACTGAATTAATTGTATATGATATGCTGGGCCGTGAGGTTTCAGTTCTTGTAAACACAAGCCTAAAGGCTGGAAAATATGAAGCTGTGTGGAATGCCGCAAATTTGCCAAGCGGGGTTTATTTTTATACATTATCAGCCGGTGAATACAGAGAAACAAAAAGAATGATACTGCTGAAATAGCAGTATAAAACGTCACTGAGAATCTTTTAAAAAAAAGTTGCCCGCCGAAAAACCAGCGGGCAACAAACGTAACTATGAGAATGGTGAAGATGGTGAAGAATGTAACAAACGAGGAAAAAGATGAAACTGAATCATTGAATGTTATTTAATCAGAAGCATTTTCTTCGTTTCGGTGAAATTAGCTGTTTCTATTGAATAAAAATAAACTCCCGATGATAAAGTTGATGCATTGAACTTAACTGAATACGTCCCTGCATTCCGGACCTCATTAACCAGCGTTTTAACTTCTCTTCCCAAAATATCAAAAATAACAAGTTTTACTTTTTCGGTTTGCGGTATTGCGAACTTAATTGTAGTTTCGGGATTGAATGGATTCGGGAAATTCTGAGCCAGGCTGTAATAGTTCGGTATTTCAACAGTCTGAACGCCTCCTGTAGGACAGTCATAAGTAATTACCAAACACCACCGTCTCAGAAATCCGGTATCACCAGTGGCTGTATCTGTAATTGTAAGCCTCCAGTACCCGGAGCTAAATGGACCGTTAAAAGGTGTTAACGGACTGGATGGTCTGTATGAACCAGTAAACGGCGCAGTTCCGGAACCAATAAGTGTTGTTGCTGAATCGTTTAGTACAGTGTTAATAAAATTATCGCCTGAGCCTCCGACTTTGTTTATTATCTTTACACCCGTTGTTCCTTTTGTCAGGTAGAATGAAAGATCTGAATCCCATGTATGGATAACTGTATCAATTCTGACATTAACATCCAATACATTGCAGCCTGCACCAAGTATCACGTTTACTGAATCTCTGAGTGTTGAATGATCAGGTATCAGTAAATTCAGTCCGCCCCTGCACAGTGTCATTAACTGACCCGGCGGTACAAGGCAGTCACCAATATCAGTATTCCATGTTGCGGTGATTTCTGACTGTGAAAGTGCTCTTCTGTAAACCCTGAATTCATCCATCTTTCCGGTAAATCCGGCAACAGTTGTGTATCCGCCTACTTTGAATCCTGTACCTGCTGCAAGGTTGAGCGGTGTCTGCGCAACCGTTACATCAAGTACACCGTTTTTATATACTTTAATATTTGCAAGTGCTGAGTCATATACAAAATGTACATATGTCGGACCCGAGGCAAATCCTGTTACGTTTACATTGGTTATCCCGGTTCCGCGCAGAGTAATTGCATTTGTACCTGCGGCTCCGTTATTAAAACATCTGAACGAGCCAGCACCATCGCCAAACAGGTAACCGAATGTTGTTGTGGGAATATCAACCCACATGCCTATTGTCCAGCTTGAAGTGCCCAGGCTGTTATTCCAGCCTGTTACAACCCCGGC
>CAZQYL010000209.1:0-4625 GCA_964597425.1 uncultured Ignavibacteriales bacterium
AATATATTGGCATTATTTATGAGACCCTTCACTCCGTTCAGCGATTATTTGTTTTTCTTTTTCTTAGTGTTACCTGATTTTTTATTATCCTCAGGAATTGGATAAAGTTTTTTGTACTGGGTCCAGTACCAGCTTATGTTTTCTACGTAGTTGTACGGTTCTTTCCAGTTAGCAAATACGCCGTGCGGGGGTCTTGAGCTCCATACCAACTGGTGCAATGAATCATTCCCCGGAGCAAGCAGTTTCATGTATTCCTTTACAATATCCCAATCTTTGTAATCCTGGTTAAAGTAATAAGCCATGCTCATTGCGTCTTCAACGTGACCCGAGCCGGCATTGTATGAAGCAAGTGCGAATTTATACATATTGGTATCACCCGTGCCGTAGAATCTGCCTACAAGCATTGCGTAATAGTATATCCCGGCTTTCAGGTTATTGGCAGGTGAGCGGTGCTCTTCAAGATTCAGGGTTTGCTCAAGCATTGAACCGGTGCGGGGCATTATCTGCATAAATCCATAAGCACCCGCATGCGATACAGCATCTGAGGTGAAGGCAGATTCCTGCCTGATCATTGCCAGTACAAGGCGCCAGTCCAGATTGTAATATTTACACTCCTCCAGGATAATATCGCCGTATTGCTCTAGAATCTGGTCAGAGCCGCCTTTATTGAATTTACGGTTCGGGTTGCGGATAATTTTGACCATGTTCTCGTAACGGGCAATTGAATCCGACGCGTTAAAAGTACTATCGTTTAGATTGAATGTAAAAATATCGAAAAGGTTCTGCCAGTTCAAAAATGCATTTTCAATGTTTATGGCATTATTATAGCTTGCGCTCTTTAATATATTATCACTTTTCTTTTCACTGCCGGTTTCAATAGGGGGTATAACTCCATCGGGATTAGAGGATTTCGTATCTGCGAATTTATCTTCAAGTGTTGAGCTGCCACTGATGCCGGTGAACTTGACGATGAGAGTAACAATCACCACAAGCACAAGGATACTTATCAAAATTACGGGAATTTTGAGGAAACTTTCGAATTTTAATGACTTTAGGCTCAATTCCACAATGAGTTTAATGCAAATATAACCAGAATAGTTTCAATTTTAGCATTTTTTTATCCTTAATGAAATGCTATTATTTGTTGAAAAAATCAGTATTTTAGAGTGAAAAATTTTTACATAAAATACCGCGGAATAATTAAACTTTTTCAGGAATTTATTGTCATATTTATGAAAAGTAGGGTTAAAAGGCGGGCTGTAAAAATTAATCACAGAGTTAAACATACTGATAACAATAATTTATAAATTGAACGTCCGGTAAATTCTGAGCTCGCAGCTAATGACGGGGAACATTGGGAATAAAAATAACGATCTTGAACTGATTCGTAGGTTTAAAAACGGTGATATTACCGGTTTTAATGAAATAGTCAGGAAGTACCAGCAGCAGGTTTACTGGGTGATACGAAAGATGGTTCAGGACCACGATGAGGCAGACGATATTACACAGGAAGTTTTTATCAAGGTTCACACGGCTTTAAAGGATTTCAGGGAAGAATCGAATTTATTTACATGGCTGTACAGAATAGCGACAAATTATTCGATAAATCATTTAAGAAAAGTAAAAGTAAGAAATACCGTAAGCGTTGAATTGGTTGTTGAGCAGATGGAATCAAAAGATAAAGGGGCAGATGAAACAATTGATGATGAAACTAAACGAAAGTATTTAATGGAAGCAATTGAAACACTTCCGTCGCAGCAAAGAGCGGTTTTTAACATGAGATACTATGACCAGCTTCCATATGATGATATTGCAGATATGTTGGGTAAATCAACCGGGGGAATAAAGGCAAACTATTTTCACGCAGTAAAAAAAATAGGGGACTACTTAAAGGGAAAAATAGAATACTAATTGCATAAGAAATGAACAACAAATTAAACATAGAAGAAATTCAGCTCATGATACCTGATTATATATCAGGAGAGTTGAGTGATAAAGAAAAAGCTCTGGTTGAAGATGCAATGAAGGAATCCGCTGAGCTGAGGCAATTTTACAGCGAAATGAAGGAGACCTTCAATTTTGTAAGTTCTGTAAAATTTGAAGAACCTGCACCGCAGTACTGGAACTCATTGCTGCCAAGGATACATGAAAAGATCGAAAGTCGTGAAGCAAAAGGATTTTCGTGGGATAAAGTATCAGCTATATGGAAAGTACTTGTTCCAATTGCAGCAGTTATACTAATTGCGCTTGTGTATTATATTGTGAAACCTACAAATACTCAACTGACAGAAGACAAGAAGATCGAAAATATTAAGAAGGATTCATCTAAAGATAATGATAACAACCCGAAAGAAGAAAAGCAGGTTGAAAAGAAAAACGAGAATAATTTAACTAATGAACAGGATAAGTCAACAGAAAAACAAAATAACATTATAAAAAGAGATAATATCAAAAAAGATAATAACATTGTAAAAGATGAAGAGAAGTCTGTTAATAACAATGATGTTGTTAAAGAAACCGTAAAAGATGAACAGCTTGCAGTTGATGTGGATATTGAAGAAACATCAATTTTCGCTACAGGTGAAGCAGCCGGGTTTGATGAAGAAATTGAAAATGAATTAAAGAATTTAAACGATTCAGAGCAGTCACAGCTGCTTGATGAGATCATTAACAGTAATCTATAATACCATAAAAAAGTAAAACTATAAAAAAAGTTTACCGGTTAAAAAATGAAAAAAACTTACAAAATATTAGTCCTTTTGCTGTTCTTCGGGATAGTATCCCTGAAGACAGCTTATTCTCAGGATGATTTCAGGGAAAAACTGCAGGAAATTAAGCTTGAAAAGCTTACCAAAAAACTGGAGCTTGATGACAATACAAAATCTGTTTTTATAGATAAGTATAAGGCATTTGCTGCGGATATGAAGGATCTTAATAAAAAAAGAGCTAAAACATATAAGCTGATGACAGAGAACATTGAGTCAGGTAATGGTTTGGACTCGATAGTTAATCAATTGCTTGAATACGAAGAACAGATTAATAACAAGCGTGAGACATTTGTTACTGATATGAAATCAATATTAACATCACAACAAATTGCAAAAATGATTGTGTTCGAGCGTAAATTCAATAATGAGATAAAAAAACTGCTAAAACAATATCAGAAAAATAACAATAAGGAAAAACCATTTAAAGAGTAAATTATTCTATTGGAATACCATGTATTCCAAGTGCTTTTAATGCATCCGAAACCATAAAGAATGAACCTATTATCATAATTCTTTTATAATTCATCTTATCAGCTATTTCTAAAGCCCCTTTGACACTATTATCCATCATTAAATTATTTGTGCTTTTTATTTTCATCGAATCAGAATACAATATACCCGGTTCCTGAGCTCTTTCATAATCAGGTTTGGTAAGAATTATATTTTCTGAAAACGGTAGGATTTCCCGCAACGCGCTTTTGTGATCTTTATCGCTCATTATACCGAATATCACAACATCAGGTTTAAATCCGATATTCTTAACTGACGTTATGGCATTCTTAATCCCGTCAGGATTATGTGATACATCCAGCAGATACTGCTTCCCGTTCTTTTTGATCAGTTCCAGCCTGCCAAAATATCCGGTGTTCTTCTTTACATTTGATATTCCTTTTTTGAACTTACCCGGTTGAAATCTATTTCCTGTTTCAGAGAAAAATTGTTTTACAGTAAAATAACCTGCTGCAGCGTTTCTAACCTGGTATTTACCCGGCAGGGGAGTAGTGATCGTAATACTTTTTTTACCTTTTGGAGTAATTGTAAACTTAAGGTTCCCGTTTGAATTACTTAGAACCTTCATTCGGGCAATGTCATCTATATACAACAGCTCATTTTCTGTTATGCTATTATGAAACAAACTAACGAGTTTCCTGTTATTATCGCTTACTATGACTTTCACCCTTTTTTTTACAATTCCAAGTTTTTCCATCGCGATTTCGCGCAAAGTGTTTCCAAGGAATTGCATATGATCCATATCGATCTGCGTGATGGCGGAAACAACAGGATTTAATATGTTTGTTGAATCCAGCCTCCCGCCAAGTCCGCACTCAATAACTGCAGTATCAACTTTCTTATCTGCAAAATACTTGAATGCCATTGCTGTATTAACTTCAAAGAATGAGGGTTTGATTCGTTTTATAAGTTTGATATTTTCTTCAAGGAACTTCTTAATGTAAGTATTATTGATGCATTTACCATTTACACGAATTCTTTCATTAAACTTTAGAATATGCGGAGATGTAAAAAGTCCTGTTTTTATCCCATGCTCCATAAGCACGGAAGCAGTAAATGAAGCCGTTGCTCCTTTGCCGTTAGTGCCTGCTATGTGAATTGATCTGAATTTGTCCTGCGGATTCCCGAGGGCTTTGCAAAGTTTTGTAATATTTGTAAGGTCATACTTCATTCCGGCTCTTTCGAGGCTGTATAGATATTGAAAGTATTCGTTTATATTTTTCATTTATCTTTCTCCGGCTCCGGCCAAACGAGCAATATTTCTTTTGCTATAGATTCGATTGATTTATTCTCAGTATCAATAATCATGTTTTCCAGATTCTTGCTTTCAAACATGTCAATCAGTTC
>CAZQYL010000210.1:0-4616 GCA_964597425.1 uncultured Ignavibacteriales bacterium
AAAATTATTGCCATGACACCTGAAGTGGGAACATCTACTGACGGTTTCTGGCCGCCACAAAGCAGGATACTGCCTTTGGCTCAGTCAACCGTATGGTCAAACATATATTTTTCGCTGGCAAATGGCGGTTATGTAGCGCCTGTAAATACAGCATTAAATAAATCATCATATGTTCCCGGCGAGTCAGGTAACCTGAAAATAAGTTTCAAAAATAAAGGACTGTTGCCGGCGAATAATGTGAAAATTGAGCTTACTTCACAGAGTCCGTATATTAATGTATCGGGAGTTACATTCAGCTATAATAGTATTGCATCTTACTACCAGGATAGCGTTTCACTGAACTTCAATGTGTTATCAGGTGCGCCATTAAACAAGGGCCTGCCTGTATTGCTTAGGATAAAACAAAACGATACAAGCATAGTACACCAGCAGAGAATTTATGTATGTGTCGGCACCGGAACCACAACACTTTCTGATAGCGCTGAAAACGGTACAGGCAACTGGACCTTCACGGGCGGATGGGGTACAACAACTTCACAATCATTTTCACCGCCTACATCGTTTAGTGAAAGTCCCACAGGTAACTACGGCAATACGCAAACAAGGACAATGACACTTGCTAATCCGATAAACGTATCAGCATCTCCTGTTACTGTATTATCTTATTATGTCAGGTATGATATTGAACCTCTTGATAATGCCTATATCCAGGTATCAAGCAATAACGGAACTAACTGGACATCGGTGAAATATTACTACGGTCAGCAGTTAACATGGAAACAGGAAGTACTTGATATTACAGATCTTGCCAACAGCTCTGCGCAGATGAAGATCAGGTTCATAATTGTGACCAATAGAAGTGTTGTAACTGATGGTATATATATTGATAACATTAAAATTCAGAATTACCAGGATGTGCTGACTGGCGTTAGCAATAACGGTGAAATTCCACTTAGTTTCTCACTTGAACAGAATTATCCCAATCCGTTCAACCCGGTTACAAAGATACGATACCAGTTACCAAAAGCCGGATTTGTAAAATTGACGATATTTGACGCTTTGGGTAAGGTAGTAAAGGTGATGGTGAATGAAAATAAACCTGCAGGAGTGTTTGAGGAGAGTTTTGATGCTTCGAGTCTTGCAACAGGGGTATATTTTTACAAACTTGAAAGCGCGGACTTTACTGATATCAAAAAAATGATGTTAATAAAGTAGCGAAGCGCTTTTTAATCCCGCGCACCGGGACTGATAAAATTGTAAACTTTTTACATGTGCACATCAATTAAATTGTAACAGAAGTAATTCAAGCCTGCTTAAACAAGCAGGCTTGGCTATATATTGAGGTTAAATATGAAATATCTGAAATATTCATTAGTTATATTATTCGGAATTACTGCAATAATCATCTCATCTTTGTATTTATTCCATTCAGATCAATTTGTTCACGGCACACAAGGAAAAATTCCCGGCGCGCCTGCTGAGGATTGGTTCGAAAAACAGCGCGCATTTCCATTTGATGAGATTCCCGCAAACAAATATACCGAGGCGATCAGTTATGTAAAGCAGATGCCGGTATACTCACAAGATAATCCATTGCCATGGGCATTGGTGGGTCCGACAAATATCGAAGGAAGAATTACAACAATTGTAATTCACCCAACCAATCCGCAGATAGTTTACGCCGGTACTGCAAATGGCGGTATTTGGAAATCTACTAATTTTTGCCAAAGCTGGGTAAGTGTTTTTGATAACCAGAATACTTCTTCAATTGGAGCATTGGTTATAGATCCCGGTAATCCAAACATACTTTATTGCGGAACGGGGGAATCAAATTCACTGAGAAGTTATTACCCCGGTACGGGAATGTACAAATCAACGGATGCCGGAGCAACATGGAGTTTCATTGGATTAGCTGATGCATATAGTTTTGGGAATATCGCGATAAATCCACTGAACCCTCAGGTATTGTATGCGGCTGCAGTTGGTTCAACCCGCAGGAAAAACAATGAAAGGGGAATTTACCGTTCTACAAACGGCGGCGGGTCGTGGATCCAATCGTTATTCATTGCTGACTCAGTTGGCGCAATTGATGTTGTTGTTGACCCAGTGAACCCGAACAAAGTATTTGCCGCAATGTGGGAAAGGCAGCGAAGGGAAGATTATGTTAAATACGGTGGTCCCATGTCAGCGTTATATTTATCAACCAATGCAGGCGCAAGCTGGAGCGTTGTTAACGGCGGGTTTCCATCAAACTCACCTGATATGGGCAGAATATCTCTCGATATTTGTGCTTCAAATCCACAGGTGATATATGCTCTTACCGCATATTCAAATGGTAATTCAAGAGGCTTGTATAAATCAATTGATGGCGGCTCTTCGTGGGTATTGATAAACGCATCCGTGGCAGGTTCATCAAATTATGCATGGTTCAACAGGATATGCAAAGTGAATCCTGCTGACCCCACCAATGTATATTGCGGCGGTCTTAATATGGAAAGAAGTACAAATGGCGGCAGCACATTTTCTACTATAGGGGCATCACACGTTGATCATCATGCACAGGTTTTTGCACCGTCAAATCCGAATTTTGTTGTGAACGGGAATGACGGCGGTATAGATTATTCAACAAATGGCGGAGTCAGCTGGCTTGCAAGCAACTCACTTCCTATTACACAATTCTATGCAGGTGAAATTGACAACAATAATCCTTCGACCATATTAGGCGGTGCACAGGATAACGGTACAAACCGAACTACGGGAAGTCCCGGCGGATGGCAGACCATTAACGGCGGGGATGGTTTTTACTGCCTTGTTGATTATACAAATTCACAAAGAGTGTATGCTTCTTCGCAAACCGGGGGTTTGGTACGCTCAACTAATGGCGGAGCCAGTTTCCTGAGTGCAACATCGGGACTTGATCTTGCTTACACAAACTGGATGACACCATATGTTATGGATAAAACCAATCCATTGGTACTATACTGCGGAACATATAAAATACATAAAACCACAAACGGGATGCAAAGCTGGACTCAAATCAGCCCTGATCTTACAAATGGTCATGTTCAGAATCTAGGAACAATTACTACTCTTGATGTATCCGCATCGAATCCTGCTGTGATATATTGTGGAACTGATGACGCGAATGTTTGGGTAACAACTAGCAGCGGAGCTAACTGGACAAAAATCAATTCAGGGCTGCCATACAGGTGGGTAACAAGAGTTACAATTCATCCAACACTGGCGAATGTATGTTATGTTACATTATCAGGTTACAAAACAGATTCGACCGGCGCGCATGTTTTTAAAACCACAAATTATGGTACTTCGTGGAATTCAATTTCTTCAAATTTACCTAATGCGCCTGTAAATGATCTGGTGATTGACCCTATATTGAATCAGACCCTGTATCTCGCAACAGATGTTGGCGTTATGTTAAGTACTAATGACGGAGGCTCGTGGTCGCTTTTCAGCCAGGGGATACCTTCGAGTGTGCCGTGCCATGATCTTACAATTCATAACGGAACAAGAAAACTTGTAGTATGGACCCATGGCAGGAGCGCATACTCAACCGATATGGTGCTTGTTGGTGTGGATCCGGTAAACAATGAATCACCTAGTGTGTTCAAACTATGGCAGAACTATCCCAATCCATTCAACCCGGTTACAAAGATAAAGTATCAATTGCCCAGAGCCGGACATGTGAAACTGACAATTTTTGATGCATTGGGTAAAGTTGTGCAAACGCCGGTTAATGAAAGCAAAACTGCGGGAGAATTTGAAGAGAGTTTTGATGCTTCTGAACTTTCAACAGGTATATATTTTTACAAACTTGAAACTGCAGGCTTTATGGAGGTCAGAAAAATGATCTTTTTGAAATAACACAGTATTTCCAATCTTCTGTGAAATTGATTCATATATAATTGACTTCAAAAGGGCGTTAAAAACGCCCTTTTTTTCTGGATTTGTAAGAATTCATCCATTAATCGCTAACCAAAACCCCTAATTACAATAAAATATTAATGATTGATTTAACTTACTAAAAACATTAAATTATGAAATAATCTCAAGAAATTTACTAATACTATATATAGAAATGAAAAGCTATAAAAAAACTTTATACACATTTTTTGGTTTGGCAGTTTTAGGACTGATCTCCTATTTTTCTTTCAACGCGTTTAATTTTGAATCTACGAGTGGGGTTGAAAGGCAGCCAAAACATTCACAGGTAAGGATCTTCACTAAGACTGAAGCCGACTTCAGAAAAATTGAAGATGTTGGATTGCATATTGATCATGCTATCACAAAAATGGGACACTATTCAGAAGCATGGCTCTCTGAATACGAGATGAATCTTTTGAGTTTATCTGGTGTACCATTTGAAGTTCTTGTTGAGGACTGGCAGACATATTATGATAATCTGCCGAAAATGACACCGGGTGAAATTGATGCCCAAATGCAGCAGGTATATGAAAAAGATGCTATAACCCACTCAATTTACGGCACAATGGGCGGTTACATGAAGTACGATGAAGTTGTAGCAAAACTTGATTCAATGAGAATGTGGTACCCGCAGTTCATTTCAGCAAAGTATTCTATTGGTACAACTTATGAAG
>CAZQYL010000211.1:0-4616 GCA_964597425.1 uncultured Ignavibacteriales bacterium
CTTACGCACAGTAAGTCGTAGGGGACCCGCTTTGTGTTTATATAGAGTACATTTGTAGAGACGATCAGGTGGGTCGTCTTTTTGTTTAATTGCAGGTAGAGATACCCGCCTTCGCGGGTATTAGGATTTGAAGAGACCCGCTTTGTGTTTTATAGAGTACATTTGTAGAGACGATCAGGTGGGTCGTCTTTTTGTTTAAATTGAAATTTGAGATGCCAGCTTTCGCTGGGGTGTGCTGAAAGATATATTCGGGAAAAAATAAAAAGCACAGACAAATTCCTTTAAAGTCAGAAATTTTCTTTGTCTGTGCTCTTTGTTTGCAGCTCTTGCTGCGTGTAAGAGATAATTATCTTCTGTTACGGAATCTATTGAATCACCATTTACTTCAATTTGAAAACGAACGGCACTGTTACCCATACTTTAACGGGTTTGCCGTTCTGCAGGCCCGGTGTAAACTGGAGCTGCATTGATTTGGATGAAACCTCATCCCGGAATATATCCGGTCCGTTAACGCTGCCTACCTTTATAACGCTTCCGTCACCATCTACAAGCACTTTGACGGTTACTTTACCTTCTATCTGGGCTTCAATTGCCATAGGCGGGTATACCATTGAGCTTCTTACCTGCTGCAGGTTAACACACTCAGGTGCCTTTTCAACTTCAAAGGACTGGTAAACAGTCTTTTCTTTTTCTTCAATAACTTCCTTCTTGGTTATCTTCTCCTCTATCTTCTTTTCTTCAATTTTTATCGGACCCGAAAATGAGAATTTTCCTGTATCTCCAACGTTTGAAACAGGTGTTTTTATATCTTCAAGCTGCTGCTGGGTTTTGATCGTCTGTACATCAGCTTTTTCCCTTGCCACAGGCTCGGGAGTTAAAGCTTCCAGGTCCTTTGTTGGAGTTGTAAGCTCTTCAACCTTAGGTGGCGGCTCTTCTTCATCCAGGGCAGATGGCGGGGGTTCAAGATCAGTCAATGACACATTGATTATCCTTTGCTGGATATTTTTCAGTTCCTGCTCCTGCTTGTATTTTGTATAATAGTGCACACCTCCGTATGCAGCCACTACACAAATGTGAAGAATTATTGAATAGATCAGTCCTTTCCTCAGGTATTTTCTATAGGGGATCTTAAGCTCATCAGTAAAACTTGAAGGAAGACTGTTTAATGCAAAAATAGCGCTCATAATAACGCCCTCCTTTTCAACTTCAGTTTAGATTGTGCAAAAAAAAATAAAGCATCCTCTGCATTAGCATTGGATGCTTTCAAAAATCGTTGGCTGCTGTATTTAACAACCTGTTTCATGATATTTGTATTTTATACTACTTCACTCTATAATCATACTTTGCTTAAAATGTTTATGTTCCGGCAATTTAATTGATTTAAGCGTGTACAAAAAATCCTTCTTTTATTTTTTCTCTCATTTCTTCCAGTTTCTGCCTAGGAAGAACGGAATTTATCTCTTTGATAAGCACATTTCTTTTTTTCTCGGCATCGCGCTGCAGAAGATCTGCCAGTGCAATCATTTCTGCCTGAAGCAGATCTTTTTCTTTCCTGATCTCATCGTTTTCTGAAAAAATATTTTTCAGCGCTTCAAACAAAAGCAGTATGTTTGCATTCTCATTCGTCAAAGCTTCGGCTAACGATCTCTCCGGGAGTATCTCTCTTAGTTCCTTAAACAGGATATCCTCTTCCATCTTAAACAGCCTGCTTAGTTCATCGTAGAATTTGTTGACCGTCTCGTTAATAGACCGAACAACGTGCGTATTGATACCTTCTTTTTCGATATCCCAGTAAAGCTCATCCAGTGCACCGGACATCTCTGTCATTCTGTTATATTCTTCTTCAAAAAAGCTTGTCGGGCTTTCTGACTTTTTTCCGTTAAGACTGAATATTTCTTTATTTTTCATGTCAGTTCAAGCTGATTTTGGTTAAAGAAACCGGACTGATTTTTATTCTCACTCTGGTATTATCCTTTGCATCCACTTCTTCATCCGCTATACAGGATGATACCGGACATACCGCGTTGCACCTGGGCGTCGCATAAACATTCTGGCATTCATTGCATTTGGAAGGAATGATATAATAATGATCGAAAGACTGGTAATATTTGGCCATAAACAGGTTGTTAAGATACTTAGGGCGTTTACCGTTTAATATGTTCTGAACGTTCAGCTTAGGCATTATTGCATGAACCGGGCACTCTGTTTCACAGGCACTGCAGTTAATACAATCATCTGTTATATGTACGGACATTTGAAGCCTTTCGTAAATACCGCTGAAATATAGTTTATTGTTTAGGGGATAAATCTAATCAGGAATAGCTGCATTATTTTTGTAATCTTTGCGGTGTAAAGGATTAATCTGCAGTCTATTTCAAGTATCCCTTATTGAATCTATTCAAAAATAGCATTTAAACGCCACTGTTTCCTATGATATGCCTCAATTATCAATATGATATATATCATATAAAAAAACCTGTAATTTAATGATAATCACAGGTTTTTGCGGCTTACAGGATATTATTAACTATTCGATCTCAACGATTCTTCTGTTTTCTGAGGTTTACAATAAGGATTGGAATATGCGAAAGCCTGACAATTCCTTCGGAAACATCCTCCGAAAAGAACCTCTTCAGGCCTCTTTTGCCATGTGTACCTATGGCAATCAGATCTGCTTCTACTTCATGCGCATAATTTAGTATCCCTTCTTCCTTCATATAATCACTGTAAAGTGATGTCACAAACTTCCCGCCAAATTTCTTATTAAAATCAGCAAGTTTTTTTCTGTCATCAATTGTCCTTGAAAACTGGTCCATAGTATTGATCTTCAGTAAATGGATTTCAGATGAATTGATCTTCCCGAACTCTTTCACAAACGGGAAGATGCTGTATGCTTCCTCTGTGAAATCAGATGCGAATACGATCTTTTTGAAGAGCTTCTTTGCGGGTTTTACGGGGATAACAATAACCGGTTTTACCGCAAATCTTACAACCCTTTCGGCAGTGCTGCCAAGAATTATATCTTTCAGATTTCCTGAGCCATGCGAACCCATAACTATCACATCAGCTTTAAGTGTATCAGCAGTTGAGGTGATGGTATTATGTACATTGGATGTCACCTCACAGGAAGTTGTGACCTTTAATCCCTTCAGTGAAGATCGTTTCTTCAGAGCAGTTAATTTCGAATTCGCGGTTTTCTGAAGCTTCTCATTGATTCCTTCCAGCATAATTGAGGCCGGCGGAGCCATTGCCACCGGGTCAGCGGCATAATAATAATCCGATACTTCGCATGCATTGAAAATATGAATAGAAGCCCCGGTTTTAACTGCAAGTTGTGCAGCTGCATCAAGGCCGTAGTAAGATGGCTCTGAAAAATCTGTTGGTACAAGTATTTTTTTCATGATAACTGTAATTGTTTAGACTTTTTATTTTTTGTTAGCTGCAATTTCGGCTTCCGCTTCGGACTCCATTTTTTTTAATCTTGTATAATAATCCGGTATCTCCTTCAAATGAGCCAGGGCTATCTTTGCGGTCATAATAAGATCATCATTTGTTACGTTAGTGACCGGGTCTGCAAGTCCATGCTCCATTTCAACTTCAAGCCCCATCCTGAACTGCTCAATATCATAATCCTCCCAATCGATCCCGATCTGCTCACCTGCCCAGCGGGCTTCTTCTGTTGTAAATTTTCCATTTTTGTTGCCTGTTCTGATATCCATTATAGCTTTTCGTTTAGTTCTGTAATTCAAAAATAATACATTAAAGATTAAAATATAGCTTAGAAAATACAATAGCTGTAATTACAAACACTTAACATCATATTTTGGTTCGCTTAGCAATGCTGAACTTTAAACACGAAAAGGCCGCGCATTTAACAAATACGCGGCCTCGCTAAACGAAACGTAAATATGAGAATTTTCTGGTGAATCAGCGCTTACCCAAAGCTCAGTTAATAGTTGCCTTTGCGTTCAGCATTGCTGTATTACGCAGCAATGGAAGATTAAGCACCTTAATGTTACCTGAAGAAAAAGTTATTAATCCCCGGTGAGTGAACTCGGTAATAATCTTTTTCATATAGCTTTTTGAGGTACATGTATAACTTGCCAGCTCATCAATTGAAAGATGTATATTTATTTCCTTTGATTTACTGATACCGTATTTTTCAACAAGTACAAGCAAAGTGTCAGCAAATCTTTCATCCGACATCTTTTCGCTTATCCGTACAATATGATCTTCCATAGAATCAATTCTTGAGCAAAGGCTTTTCATCACAAGAAGCTTATAAGTATTATTTGAGTTAATGAGTTTCATGAAATCACTTGCTGAAATAAAACTTGCTCTTGTTTCTGTAATAGCTGTTGCTGAGTTTGTATATGGGTGATTATTGACAATAGAATGCAGTCCGAGTATCTCTCCTGCAGTAGCCAGGTGAAGAATTCTCTCCTGTTCGGCAGGTTCTTCCTTGAATATTTTTACACTGCCTGATTCAATGCAGTATAAACCTGCAGGCTGGTCGTTTTCCTTAAAGAGAACATCATTTTTATGAAAAATGAATTGGGTCAGTTCTCCGTAATTTTTGATGATTTCTTCTAAACCCGTGTTAGTTGCCATTTTGT
>CAZQYL010000212.1:0-4593 GCA_964597425.1 uncultured Ignavibacteriales bacterium
TATGCTTTAATGACAACAGCACTTGTTGCAGGCTTGCCATGGCAGTGGAAATTCTTTTTGCCGGCAATGATAGTCGGAATATTCACTTTACTTACCTTTATGTTTGTGAAAGATACCCCTAAAGATGCAGGACTTGGCGAATTTGACCCTCAAGATGCAACGAGCGGTGATACTGAAAAGATCACATTTTCATATGTTGCAAAGAAAGTGTTTACAAATCCGATTGCCATTACAATTGCTATTGCTGAGTTTTGCACCGGATTGGTAAGGAAAGGATTTGAAGAGTGGTTTCCAAGATACATGCAGGAAGTGCACCATTTGGAGCTCTCAAGTTCGGTCTTTCAACGAAACGCATTCGCGGTGGTAATTGCAGGTATTGCGGGTGCATTTATTGCCGGTTTCATGTCAGATAAAGTGTTCAAATCACGCAGGCCGCCTGTGGCATTTATAGGTTATGTATTACAGATAATTTCCTTAGCTATAGTGACATTAGCCCCAAGCCTTGAAGCTATTATTATCGCATTCACTGTAAACTCACTTGCTATATCCATGGTTCACTCAATGCTCTCTGGTACTGCCTCAATGGATTTCGGCGGCAAGCGTGCCGCGGCAACCGCAGCGGGAATGTTTGACGGTATGCAGTATGTAGGCGGTTCAGTGATGGGTATTGGAGCCGGATGGCTTATTGAATCATACGGCTGGGGTTCATGGGGACCGAGTATGATAGGTTTTTCAGTAATAGGCGCTATATTAATGCTTAAATTATGGAATGCAAGACCAGGCAGAGGCGGACATTAAACATAAATGAATGTTATTTAGATCAGAAGAAGGTTCAACCAAACAGCTTATTGAGTTCTGCTCGGGATATTTCATCCTTTATGCGATCACAGGCATTACTGTAAAATTCTTCACGGGATCTTCCGCAGTTTTGAACCCTTCGATGAGCGAGATACAATACCTGGTATATAACACTATTGGCGGCAACCTGATAGCACTGGTCATAGTACTTGCCTTTAAGTGGTATAAAATTCAGTCAAATAACATTGTTAGCTTAATTGGCTTTAAAATACCATCAGAATTTTATTATATCATCCCTTCAGGTATCTGCACAGCAATAGTAATTCCAACAACAACATTAATGTACACTTTGCCTATTTCAGTTATGGTGGCAATGGTCATTATGCGCGGCAGTATTATCGTGATAAGCAGAATTATCGATGCAATCCAGATAAAGCAGGGGATACTTAAGAAAAGGGTTTATTGGGAAGAAAATGCCGCTGTACTATTTGCAATACTCGCAGTTGTTGCCAATTTGATAAACCTTAAGCCTGGCAGCTTTGATTTCGTGGGCTCAACAGCGGCAATGACAATACTTATTAGTTACCTTTCGGCATATTCAATCCGTATTTATATCATGAATTATTACAAAAATACCCGTGCTAAAGGTGTTAAACAGGATAATAAGGGTTTCTTTGCGGTTGAGCAGATAGCAGCAACGATAACAATGATCATCATCGGGATTTTTATCTACTATTCACCCGGATTAGTTGGATGGAATGCACCGCAGATAATTGATTTCAGCGAGGCATTTAAGTCACCGCATGATTTTTGGTTCTGGGCATCAATATCGGGTTTCGCATTCGGCCTGCTTGCATTCTTCTCGGTCTTCATATTCATGTTTAAAGGCAGAACTGCGACATTTGCGGGGTTGGTAAACCGCCTTACTTCACTCATAGCCGGAACGGCAGCTACGCTGATATTTGCTGTAGTATTTGGCGGCGCTTACCCGGGCACTGAAGACTGGATTACACTTGGATTCATATTGATAGCTGTAGCTTTCCTTACCAAAGCTGAAAAGAAACGCTCCGCTGAACTTAAACATACAAACAATTAATGAAATATAAGAACATTCTTTTCGATCTTGACGGTACAATTACTGATTCAAGTCCTGGTATAATTAATTCATACCTGCATTCACTTAACAAAATCGGACTTGCCGAAGACGATATTGATAAATTAAAAAGCTACATTGGTTCACCACTTAGAGCTTATTATACCGAGCGGCATAATTTAAGCACTGCTGATTCAGATATCGCGGTCAAACACTTTAGGGAGCATTATGCCGAAAAAGGAATATTCGAAAATACCGTTTATCCCAATATGGATGTATTGATTGACAAGTTGAGTGAATCCGGTTTCAGGCTTTACATAGCAACATCCAAACCGCTTGAGTTTGCAATAACTGTACTGAACCATTTTAATCTGAAGGAATATTTTGACAGCATTCACGGGTCAGATATGTCAGCTGATAATAAACCTAAGGATAAACTAATAGCCGATGCAATACTTATGAACGGACTCAGCAAGAATGAAAGCATAATGATAGGGGACAGGTACCATGATATTAACGGCGCAAAAACAAACGGGATCGCTTCTTTAGCTGTAACCTACGGTTACGGCAGCATGAATGAGCTTAGTGAGCTGCAGCCTGAATATATTGCTGCTTCAGCGGATGAAATTGAAAAGATACTTTATAAGTCCTGAGTTCACTTAAAATAAAAAGGATAAGTTTATTCAACCTATCCTTTTCTCCTCCTTTAAATATCCTCCTGAAAACTGATATCTAAAGTATAACTAAAAAATTTAATTATCTTAATAATATATAAAGCAGTATAGCTATAATTCCCGCAACAGAAAATAATGCGTAATCCTGAACTATACCTGTTTGTATCTTTCTCCAGTCAAGTGAAAGGCTGTTAAAGAACTTAGCGGTACCGTTCACGGCGCCATCAATTATCTTTACATCAAGTATCCTGTAGAAAACACCGGTTAACCATAACAACGGAGAAACAATTATCTTATCATACAGCTCATCAACTCTGTATTTTTCTTTAAGCAGGTTATAGAAGCCGCCTGAGAATGCATAAAGTCTATCACCTGATTTGAACATTTTGAGCGATACAATGATCGCAATAACTGCGACAAGGACTGAAAATGCAATTAGTCCGTATTCCGTTGAAGCTACAACGTGATGCTCAGGTAAAATTGCAAGCGCGGGAGCGAACACGGGCTCAAGCCAGTGTTCAATAAAATTCGGAGCGATGATATGAGGCATACCAATGAATCCACCAACTACAGAAAGTATTGCAAGAATTATCAGCGGTACTGTCATTAATGCCGGTGATTCATGCGGGTGAACGTGCGCTTCATCATACCTTGGCTTGCCGTAGAACGTTAAGCTGATAAGCCGCCATACATAAAAAGCAGTCATGAACGCTGTTAGAACAGCTATAGCAAACACGGGGTAGTGACCCGCAAAGAAAAGTTTAGATAAAATTTCATCCTTACTGAAAAATCCGCTGAACGGCGGGATACCGGAAATTGCGATACCGCCCATCAGGAAAGTTAGAAATGTAATTTTCATTTTACTTTTCAGGCCGCCCATTTTTGTTACATCCTGTTCATCGTGCATGCCGTGAATAACTGCGCCGGCACCAAGGAACATAAGCGCTTTAAAGAACGCGTGGGTTGTAACATGGAATATACCGGTTGAAAATGCACCGGCACCCATTGCCATGAACATAAATCCTAATTGGCTTACTGTTGAGTATGCAAGTATTTTTTTAATATCGTTCTGTGCAACAGCAATTGTTGCCGCCATAAAGGCTGTAAGACAGCCGATTATCATTACAACTTCCATTGTTATGGGAGCGTGGGCAAACAGCAGGGAAGTCCTGCCTATCATATACACACCGGCTGTTACCATCGTTGCGGCGTGAATGAGCGCTGATACAGGGGTCGGACCCGCCATAGCGTCCGGGAGCCAGACATAAAGCGGTATCTGAGCGGATTTACCCGTTGCGCCAACAAACAACATTAATGTAATAATTGTGAACATAGAAACCGGTACCGCCGCGGTTGCTATTGCAGTATTTATACCAAGAAAATTGAGAGTTCCAAAACTTGTGAAGATGAAGAACATGGCTATCATGAAGCCAAAATCACCAATACGGTTTACCCAGAAAGCTTTATTGGCAGCATCACCCGCGAACTTTTTTTCATAAAAGAAACCGATAAGCAGGTATGAACATAAACCAACGCCTTCCCAGCCAAGGAACATCAGAAGCATATTATCACCAAGCACCAGGTTAAGCATAGCGAATATGAAGAGGTTTAAGAACGCGAAGAATCTAGCGAAGCCTCTGTCTCCATGCATGTAACCGATAGCGTAAACGTGGATTAGAAAACCAACACCGGTAATGATCAGACACATTGTTACAGAAAGCGGATCTACTAGATACGCTGCGCTGATATTAAGTGAACCTGAAGATATCCAGTTGAAAAGGGGAATAGTGATACTTCTTGATTCCTGCGGCAGTGAAGTAATATGCAGGTATGCTAAAACCGTAATGATAAATGAGCCCAGCACCATTAAGGACCCGATGATTCCGGATACTTTTTCATTCTTTATTTTAGTGCCAAAGAGCCCGTTTATTAAAAATCCAACTAAAGGTAAAACCGTAATTAAATAGAAATATTCTACCATTTTAAAATATTAATTTCATCCAGGTTAATTGTTGATTTATTGCGGTA
>CAZQYL010000213.1:0-4576 GCA_964597425.1 uncultured Ignavibacteriales bacterium
CAGAATGTTTCAACTGAAGAAATTCTGGTTGAAGAAGAAAAGGGTTTAATTCAGCTAACCGCCGATAAAAAGATATTTAATGTTGAAAAATCCGCGTTAACAAAAGGCGGCACTGCTATTGACGTGCTTAAAAAAACTCCGCTGGTTGATGTTGATATAAACGATAACGTAAGCCTGCGCGGCAGCCAGAATGTTAAGATACTCATCGATGATAAACCATCACGATTTGCGAGCTTAAAACAAATTCCCGCTGACGCGATTGAACGGGTTGAGCTTATCACAAATCCCCCGGCCAAATACGAAGCCGAAGGCGTTACGGGTATCATCAATATCGTATTGAAAAAAAATGATAACCTCGGATTCCAGGGCAGCCTTAACGGCGGCGGCAACTACTCCGATAATATTTCGGGGTGGGGCGGACTTGATATCAGCTTAAAGAAAAAGAAGACCAGTGTGTTTGGCAATTTTTACTCCGGCACATGGGATAATATTTCAGGGTATAACAGCACAACAACATATATTACACAGCCATCCACACTTTTGAGCAGCGGCAAAGGCAAAAATCACGGTTACTGGATATGGAGCCAGGCGGGATTTGAATATGAACCCACCGAAGGCAAAACTATCGGATTTGAAGGCAGCTTCGGATCAGGTAAATGGTATAACACAGATAACAGTTTAGCGGAGAATCTTAACCCCGCCGGAAGTTTGCTTGATTATTACACACAGTTAAGCGATAGGAACGGGCTTTGGGAGAATCTTACCGGGAGCCTTTACTTCAATAATAAACTCAATGATCTTGGCAGGGAGTGGACAGGTGATATTACTTTTTCACGTAACCGCAATGAAATGAAACTGATGCTGAATAAACAGGATTTCGATTCGCTATCAGTTCCTGTTAACAATACTCCGCTTGATCAGCGCGATTCAACGATTGCCAAAAATTACAGCCTGAACGTTCAGACTGATTACACGCATCCGCTTTCAAAAACAACAAAAATTGAAACAGGCTATAAAGGTACATTCAGGTCTAATGATAATGAATTCAAATCGGATACACTGGATTATAACCTGAATACATTTGTAACCAATATTGATACTAAGAACCGTTTTAAACTTAGCGAATACATTAACGCGGTTTATGCTTCGTTTTCGGGGTCAATAAAAGATTTCAGCTATAAATTCGGAGTAAGAGCAGAGCAGACTAATACCACGGGCGAGCTTCTCTCCGGAACTCAGGAATTCAAACAGAACTACTTTGATGTATTTCCTTCGGCAAGTTTATCCCAGAAAATCGGCGCTTCGAACCAGCTGCAGCTCAGCTACAGCCGCAGGATAACCCGTCCAAATATCTGGAGGATGAATCCGTTCTACAGGAAGTGGAGCCCGAGATTCGCAATGGTTGGCAACCCGGAATTAAAACCGGAATACTCCGATTCATATGAGCTGAGCTTTATGTTCTTCAATAAAATTGCGACAGTCACCCCGTTGTTATTCTACAGGCAGAACCACGGAGTTATTTCAAGCTATAACTATCTGCAGGATTCAGTTGTAACTGTAACCACATTTAAGAACGCTACAGGTTCAAAATCATACGGTCTTGACCTTCTGCTCAATTCACGCGCTTTAAGCTGGATGAGCCTGAACGGTACGTTCAGTTTCTATAATACAAAGTTTGATTCCGACCCGCTGCTTACTGATTACGGCTCCGAAGACGGCTTTTCATGGAAAGCGAATGTTAGGTCAACATTTACGTTCACAGGGCTCTTCGATCTTGAGCTGTATTATTCATACACCGGCAAAAAAGTTAATGCGCAGGGCACAGAAATACCCACGCAGAATTTTGATATCGGTATCAGCAAAACATTCCTGAATGACGCATTGACCGTCAGCCTGAAGGCAAGTGATATATTCGATACATCTGAATGGGGACAGGATGTTAACTCAGCAGACTACACCCAGATATCGAGGCATGACTGGAGCTCGCGCCAGGCATCACTGAATCTTTCCTACAGGTTTGGCAATGTCAAGGATTACCTGCAAAAGCACAAGAAAGTAAAGCAGAACCAGAATGAAAAAAGTGACCAGCAGGATGGTAATAATGGCAGGTAGCGGTTTCTGAATATCAGATCTTAAGGAGGGAAAAACTATTTTCCCTCCTTTATTTATCTTCACCTTTATTTACAATTATTAATAAAAGTTTCGGGAATGACTAAATAATTTCCACTGTTTATTACATTAAATTAATGTAAATTTGTATAATTATAATTGATATGGAGCCAAAATGACAAAAATTATTCTTTCAAAATTGTTAATTTTAGCTGTTTTTCTCACTAATTCGCATGTTTTTGCGCAGGATGATATTACAGCCCAGGAAGTTATTCAAAATGTGCAAAACGCATATAAAGATATTTCCGATGCCAAGGCATCGTTTTCACAGACCGTAAAGTTCAATAAATCCAAGGCGCAGTCGTCATCCGGCACTCTTTATATAAAGAAAGAGAACAAGTACAGGATAGAGACCGGGTCGCAGACAATTGTTACCGATGGCAGCACATCGTGGTCATACACTCCCAGCAAAAAGCAGGTGGTAATTGATTATTACAAGGAAACCGGCAATACATTTTCGCCGAATAAATACCTCTTCCAGTACCCCGAGAATTTTTACAGTGACTTAACAGGCACTGAAAAACTCAACGGTAAGGATGTATATGTCCTATCACTTAAGCCAAGGGAAAGCGGTTATGTAAAATCAGCCAAGCTTTGGGTCGGCAAGGATGACTGGATCATAAAAAAAATATACATAGTTACCGATGAATCTTCTTCAACATATTCAATTAAGAATATTCAGACTAATATTGGCGTAGCCAATTCCAAGTTTACCTTCAGTCCCCCGGAAGGAACTGAAGTAATCGATATGAGATAAAATACATTGAGCCGAGGCAGGAAACTTAATATCGTAATCAGCACCTTACTGCTGGCATTGTTCCTTTACCTGGCATTCAGGAATGTGAACCTTACCGAGCTGTTAAATATTTTAAAAACCACAAATTATCTTTACGTGTTCATTGGTATGTCTATCGGTGTTTTCGGCGGTTCAGCCCTTCGGGCTATCCGCTGGGGAGTATTGATGGAACCCATTAAGAAAGATATTTCATTCAAAAATCTGTTTGCCACAACAATTATAGGTTATATGATGAATAACCTGTTTCCCCGTTCTGGTGAAGTTGTGCGTCCGTACATGCTTGGCAAACGCGAAAATATTTCGCGGGCATCAGCTTTTGCTACAATTATTGTTGAAAGAATAATTGATACCGTGATGTTCCTGCTGATGTTTGGTGTGGCTCTTATTTATTTTAAAGATAGAATTACTGATTCAATTCCTTCAATAGGCTCTGCGGTAATAATACTTTCGGCGGCGATATTTCTGATGCTTGCCTGGATCCTTTTCATGCTTATTAAGCCTGATAAAAGCCTGAGCATTGTTAAATTCTTCACTAAGTTTCTGCCGGCCAAGCTGCACGAAAAAGTTGATAATATTTTTGATTCACTGCTCACCGGCTTTGAAGTGCTGAAGAAACCATCGCTCTTTTTCAGGATAGCGATTTATTCTGTTTTGATATGGGTAGCATACCTGGTAAGTACATATATTCCTTTTTATTCATTTGGTATACTTACCGCCGGTGAAGGCACCGGCTTGCTGCACGGGTTATGGGATGCTAACTTGCTGCTTGTGCTTATAAACGTTGCAATGTTCATTCCCTCGCCTGCGGCAACAGGACCATATCACTATATATGCAAAGTTACACTTGTAAATATGTTTATGGTTTCAGAGCCTGCCGCTCTTGGCTACGGAACCGCTACCCATGCAATGAGTTTCCTGCTGTTTTTAGGTGCAGGTTTGTTTTACTTCATTAAATACAATTATAAAATTTCTGATATTAAGCAGCAAAGCGCTGCATCTTAAATATACAATTATGAAAGTCGGAATTATCGGTACCGGTTATGTTGGGCTTGTTTCGGGGGTTTGCTTCGCTGAAAACGGCAACTCCGTTATTTGTATGGATCTCGATGCGGGGAAAGTTGAACGCCTTAAAAAAGGTGACCCGGTTATTTACGAGCCCGGACTTGAAGAACTGCTCCAAAAAAATATTGCAGAAGGCAGGGTTGAGTTCACTACCAGCCTGAAGGATGTTGTTCAGAAAACCGATGTGATATTCCTGTGTCTGCCAACACCGCCGTATGAAGATGGCTCGGTTGACCTGAGGCATGTACTTGATGTTGCGGGCAATATGGCGAAGTACATAAACGGATATAAAGTAATTGTGAGCAAAAGCACAGTACCTGTCGGTACGTGCGATGAAGTAAGGAAACTTATCGCATCCAAAACGAAAAAGAAATTTGATGTTGTCTCTAATCCTGAATTTCTGAAAGAAGGCGCTGCTGTGCCTGACTTCATGTCACCCGATAGAGTGGTTGTTGGCACCAAGAGTAAAAAAGCCGCAAAGATAATGCAGGAATTGTACAGCAGCTTTATGCGTGTATCAGAGCGCTTCATATTGATGGATGAACGCTC
>CAZQYL010000214.1:0-4565 GCA_964597425.1 uncultured Ignavibacteriales bacterium
TATAAAGATTCATAACGCTTGCCTGGCCTTTGGTGCATATCTTCCCTTTGTTTACAGGGTGGTCGGGATTCCCGTCAACCTTAATGGGTCTGCCTTCGCGGGTTTTAACCAAAATACCGCATGCGCTTGTACAGCCTGTGCATGTTGATGCGTAATAGTTCGGCAAACCTAATGTTACCTCTTCAGGTTTCTGGTTGTAGGGAACAATAGTACCTTTATCCTGGTAATTTCCGCAGCCTGCCGCGGCAAATGCCGCAGATGCTCCCATCAGCGCAAGGAACCTTCTCCTTGTAACTGCTGACATATTTGCAACATCGGGCTTTTGTAAAGCCTCGGGTGAAAATTCATTTTTTAAAGTCTTATCAAATGAAGGGTCGTTATATAATTCCTTAAAGCTCCGCCAGTAACCGCTATCTTTGGGCTGGTTTTCTTCTGAGCTGTTATCTATTGGTTTATTCAGTTCATCCATTTCCTTCATATTATCCTCTCACCTCGTCTTTCGGTCCTTTACTGCTCATATTCATATCACGTTTTACAGCAAACGGATTTGCTTTAACCTTAACGCTTGCTTCGGCTTTTAATTTCTGCCCGAACAATTTGAACGGAAGCTTCGTAATGGCAGCTGCGGCAACTGCGCCCGCGCCAAGATAAACGAAGAAGTTCCTGCGTTTTATTTTACCTGAATTGTTGTTACCGGAATTATTTGAATTCATTTTGTATAATATCTATACTATAATATAGTCGTTCTTTTTTGCTAAAATTTTGTGATTCAATTTTACTTCTTCAAAAACTCCCTTTGCGTGAAGCGCAAGCGACGAAGCAATCTCATCAAATAACTATCTTTACTCACAACTCAACACACTCAATGCACTCTATGCACTATTTGAGCCTATCTATGACAAGCCGAACAGTTATCCGGACCCTTTTTCAGGTCAGGCAGGTTCGGGAATTTATCATGCGCTGTGCGGTGGCAATCGAGGCAGGCACCCATTGTAAACGAGTTAACCTGTCCGGTTGATTTATATTTGTTATTTATAAGGGTATCCATAGCCTGGACCTGCCCGTGGCAATCCTGACAGATAATACCTTTATTTACATGAACACTATGATTAAAATATGCAAAATCAGGCACTCTGTGGATCCTTTTCCACGGAAGCGGCTTATTTTCGTTGTAATATTGTGTTAATTTCTGGATCTCCGGCTGGTCTTTCCTTGCGATAGCATGGCATCCCATGCATACATTCACCGAAGGAACGCTGGCGACCCTTGATTTTTCGACACCTACGTGGCAATATTGGCAATCCATACCCATATCACCGGCATGGAGTTTATGCGAATATGCAATTGGCTGCTCGGGCTGGTACCCTATACCCGTGCGTTCAGCGTAAGTAATATAGTAGGTTAGTGCAAATGAAGCGGCAGCTACAAAGAGAATAATCGGCAGCCGTACCTTGATGCCGTAGTCAAGTAGAAATTTTTTCATTCAGTTTTTTATAATACAGATGGCAAAATTATGAAATTATAATTAAAATTGCCATATAATTTTTTTAGCAGTGTTATTTAATCTATACTTTTTTGGCAATTTTAAATCATAAACAGGTAATTTAATAGGATATCAGGCATAGGAATTTATGACATTTCACTCTATATAGAGAAAAATTTTTGCACTAAAAGATCTTTTCTACTTCCCTGAAATCTTCCCTTTCAGCCATGGTAACATATCAAATGCGTCAAAAGCGTTTTCTTCGAACGGATCGTTTTTTATCGCGCTCAGGTCGCGGTACATGAATTCAAGCATTTCGTTTATCTCGCGCTCTGATCTTACCCTGAATGCCTGCCGGGTATACTCAAGGATTATTTTTTCGTATTTATAAATTTTATTGCGTTTGGTTAGGAAGTAATAAGCACGCCTCAGCTCATGCTCAATTCTATCAGGGTTACCTGATTCATACGCAACCACGAGATTCATTATCCTTGCATAACATTGGTAATCCTGTGATACATCTATGTTCGGGATCTGTATCAGCCTGTTAAGCCATCTGCCCGCATCCGGATACGCGGCTTTAAAAAAACAAAACCTCGCAATTACAAAATACCAAACAATCTTCTGCTGAGTGCTCAATACTCTTTCATACTTTTTAAAATTCTCATCAGCATCAACCAGCATTTTTTCGCCGCGCTCAGCGTGATAGTCATCTGCTGCCTTTGAAAACACCGATAAACCAAGCATATACGATGCTTCCAGCCTGTCACGATCTGTTGCATCGGGAAACTGCCGCTTGAAATCTTCCAGCTTGTTGTAAGCATTTTCGTACTCTTCCATGTTATGGGCTCTGCCTGATGATGCCAAAACTGAATACAGTGAGATAATGAACTCATGCAGACTTGCTTTCTGCTTTAATACATCCTTTTCAACCACATCCGCATATTTTTTCGCATAGCCAAGTGATGCAGCATGATCACCGGCCCATTCATTAATCACAACATTTAGATTATAGAATCTTTTTGTCGTAATGCTGCTCAGCATTTTTTTCTCATCGCTTAACAAGGGATTGCTGAAAATTTCATCCCTTTCTTTCTTGCCCGCTTCATCCCTGGTTTTTGAGGTAGGATACTTCTGAAGTAATATGGTGATCCTGCTTCCAAGGTCGTTCATTTCTGAAACGTTCTTTATTCTTTCCAGGTTTTCTATTTGCTCTTTATGTACTCTTTCAACAACCTTACTGTATCCCTCAGCATCAAGCATATATCTGGCCAGGGTACGCTCCCTGTTATGGATAGTATTGATATCCATGAAGTACTCGTTGTTAACGGCTAACTTCTTAGCTTTTTTTAAAACCTTTTCAGCCTGTGTTAACAAAGACATTGAAAACAGTATATCATACTGCTCCAGCAGACTCTTAACTTTATTTTCGTTGTTGTTTTCTCTCCGGTATTCATTTAAACTTTTTAATACAAGGTTATACAGGTTATTCTTAATAACAGGAAAGTGACGGCGCGTCGCTTCTATAAGCGAAAGTTTGAACTCATCTTCAAAATAGGTGTCTTTGTTTGCGGAATATTCAGCAAGTCTTTCAAACAGGTTAAGAACAGCCCCATCCTTGCCGGCTGAGTGCATACGGAAATACCGCCGGAAAAAGGACTTTTCCTTCCTTGTCATTACCCTGATCACATCAAATAGTTCGTTGGATACCGGCATTTTGGCTTAATCCTGAGCACTTTTTATTTTAGAATATGGCTCATGTTTATTAATACTTGGCAAATTTAACGATTTTTTTGAATTAATCCACTTCATTAATTGTTTTGTCCGGGGCAAGTTCAAAACCTATCTTCGTGGAGTCTTTAATTCATGTCGCCTCAGGTAAATTTCCACTCCTGAAATTTGTTCTCCCTATCTGAGACGACATGGGAAGGGCTGAGGAAGGTAAGCTCATCCGGAGAGTTTACCCTAAAGTCCGGAATAAAATAAATATAACGCAAACAAGTCTCAGAAAGGACAAAACAAATGAAAACATTTATAAAGCTCACACTCATCATATTCACTGTTTCACTGTTTCACAATTTTACCTATTCGCAATGGGTGCAAACCACATCGGGTACAGCAAATTTTCTCACTTCAATTTCCACTATATCAACAACAATAAATTATGCCGCAGGATTTACAGGCACATTTTTAAGATCAACCAACAGCGGCCAGACATGGACAACACAAACCAGCCCCTCAGCTTCAAACATCAACGCAATTTCTTTTCCGCCAACCGGTAACGGAACCACCGGCTGGGTTGCTACAGTCACAGGTATCCACAAAACCACTAACAGCGGAGCAAACTGGGTGCAGCAGGCAGCAACCCCCCCAATGACGGACATATTATTCCCTTCACTAACCACAGGCTTCGCTCTCAGGACAAACAACTCAATTCATAAAACCACTAATGGCGGAACAAATTTCACTGCTGTAAATTTTACACCAAATAGTCTGGTTGGAGGAAATAAGATAATTCAGTTATCAAGTGATAATTTCCTGATACTGGGAGTTGATAATACCAACGATACTACTTTCATTTTCAAAACAACCAACCAGGGCACAAACTGGACCCAGCACAGCAGAATAACCGGCGTATTCTTTGCCATCGCATTCATGAATTCAAACACCGGTATTATTTGCGGTGATCAGGGTTTGGCAATGAGGACTACAAACGGCGGGGCGAACTGGACAAGCGTTACCACCGGTACTACAAATGACCTTGTTGCAATACAAAGCGTAACAACAAACGTATTTTGTATGGTAGGCTCATCAGGTACTATAAGAAAATCCACAAACGCAGGGCTCAACTGGCTTACACAAACATGCCCGGTAACGGCAAACCTGAGAAGCCTTGATATGTTCTCAACCAATGATTTTGGTTTGATAGCAGCTGCGGGCGGAATAATTCTGCGGACTACCAATGGCGGCACATTCACGGCAGTTATGCAAAACGGAAGCGAAATTCCGGAAAGTCACTCTTTAGGTCAGAATTACCCGAACCCGTTCAATCCAAATACCAAAATAAACTTTTCAATCCCTT
>CAZQYL010000215.1:0-4550 GCA_964597425.1 uncultured Ignavibacteriales bacterium
TTGCGAAATGTCTGGCTAAGTTTACTTCTTTCCATCCTTTAAAGTTCGGGGGATACTTCATTACTCCGTTTGTTACAATACCCGGCGCGCCAATCCCGATGCCAACAACTTCTTTCTTAAAATCCTTTTTCAGGAAGTCGATGCATTTTTCAATCTTACTCAAAACTTTCTTTGGTGAAATCTCTGAGTAAGTTTCGGTCTTGTAGTGTTTTATGATCTTTCCTTTGGAATCAACAATGGCTGATTTAATGAACGTACCGCCAAGATCGATACCTATGGCATACTCAAGTTTCTTTTTTTTCGTCTCCAGGGTTATCATTTATTGATCTCAGTTTAATATTATTATCTCATTAAAAATAATTATCGTTTTTTATTTTTCCACCAGTTTTTCAGGCGCTCAAGTATTTTAGCTTCTTCGCCTATTCCCGTGGGTTTGTAATACACTTTATTTTTCAATTCTTCGGGGAGGTATTGCTGCTGGGTAAAATGACCCTCATAATCATGGGAATATTTATATTCCTTTCCGTAATCAAGGCTCTTCATCAGCTTGGTTGGGGCATTCCTTAAATGCAGCGGAACCCCAAGCTCACCGGTCATCTCAACATCTTCCTTTGCGCTCATAATTGCGCGGTATGATGCATTGCTCTTTGGCGCACTGGCTAAATATGTTGCAGCCTGCGCAAGCACAAGCTGCGCTTCGGGCATGCCAATGTAATCAATCGCGGTAAACGCAGATGTAGCCATAGTTAACCCGTAAGGATCAGCATTGCCAATATCCTCCGATGCGAGAACAACCATCCTGCGCGCTATGAATTTTGGCTCTTCGCCGCCTTTCAGCATCCTTGCAAGCCAGTATACCGCTGCATCGGGGTCGCTGCCCCTGATGCTTTTTATGAATGCTGATATAATATTATAATGCTCCTCAGCATCTTTATCGTACCTTATATAATTCTTCTGGTACGCTTCCTTTAAAACATCATTTGTAATGTTTATTATTCCGCTAGCGTCGGGCGGAGTTGATCTTACCGCAAGGTCAAGTCCGTTGAGGAGTCTTCTGGCATCACCGCCAGAAAACTGCAGCAGCAGTTTTTTATCCTGTATATCTATTTTCAGGTCCTTAAGCTCAGCATCCTTTGTAAGCGCATTATCAGCAAGAAGCATTAGCTCATCTTCGGAAAGATCTTCAAGTACATATACCCTGCATCTTGATAACAGCGGTGAAATGACCTCGAATGACGGATTTTCTGTGGTTGCGCCGATTAATGTTATTACTCCGCTTTCAACTGAGTGCAGCAGTGAATCCTGCTGCGCTTTATTGAAGCGGTGAATTTCATCTATGAATAATATCGTTTTGCGCGAAAGGTGTTTCTGGTTAATTTCAGCCTTCTCAATAGCGGCGCGCACATCTTTAACTCCTGATGATACTGCTGAGAGCTGAATGAACTCAGCATTTACGCTGTTTGCAATAATGAGCGCAAGTGTGGTTTTGCCAACACCCGGCGGACCCCAGAAGACCATCGAAAACACATTATTGTTCTCGATCATTTTCCTTATGGGTTTGCCTTCACCTATGAGATGCTTTTGCCCTGCAAAATCATCAAGCGTTTTGGGGCGCATACGCTCAGCCAGTGGCTGAAATTTAGCCTGTGGTTTAGAGTTTTGTTTAGTAGTATTTTCGTTTCCGAAGAGATCCAAATTGTGTGTTTAATAAGGCAATTTTAGCTATAATAGTATAAACAAAAAAGGCAGGTCTTTGACCTGCCTAAAAGTTAAGTAAAATAAAATTATTTCAGCAAAACCATTTTTTTCACATCAGTTAATCCGTTTGCTTCAATTGAGTAATAATAAATTCCGCTGGCAATATCATTCCCGTTAAAGATTATCTCATAACTCCCGGCATCTTTGTATTCATTTATGCTGTAAACAATCTTCCCCAAAACATCGCACACCCTAAAACTGATGTTTCCTGGTTTCGGAATATCAAACTTAATTTTTGTTACAGGATTAAACGGATTGGGATAGTTCTGGTATAGTGTAAATCTATCCGGTATTTCTGAACTTAACTGATTTACACCAATTACCGGTCCCATGTAATTTACGTCATATTTAAAAATGTATCCTCTATCCGCTGCCAGCCAAACAGAATTTGTGTCGATAGCATCTATTTGAGAAAGATAAACACTATCAGCCGGAAGATAATGGGCAACATAGCACCAGTTCAAGCCCGAATTGGTACTTACTCTAACTTCCTGTTGTGATGTCGCGAAAGCAAAATTCGTATTAGGGATATAATCAAAGTCTATTGTTGCCCAGTTATCATGGGAGGCAAACAGATCCCAGTTTAATCCTGAGTTTGTTGTTTTGAAAATTTTAAAACCGCCTGAAGAACATGAAACATAACCGGTATTGATGTTTATGAAAGATGCATTCCATAAAATAATTGACGGAGAAACCTGAACCGCCTGCCAAACATTTTCCAGTCCGTTTTTCAGCATATAAATTTTATCATTATCAATAATGCAAATAAAATTAGTATCTATAACATCCATGCAATTATCATATAGTACAGTTGTTCTGGGAGTATTTGAAGACCGGTACCAATTTAATCCCCCATTTCTGGTTATGAAAAATCCGGCAGTATCATTGCCGCCGTTTGGATTTAAAGGATCCCTTAAAAATATTCCGGTATTTTGATTAAAGAAATGGATCTTGTTTATCCAATATGGCTGATTATAGAACTGTTCCACCCAGTTTACTCCGCCGTTTGTTGTTCGGTATAGTTTGCTTCCGTTAGAACCGGAAGTAACCCATGCATTGTTTTGGTCAACTGCAGTTATATGCCAGTATCTTGCTACAGGCAGATTACCGCTGGAATTTATCCAGCTTGAGCCAGCATTCACAGTTTTAACAACAATACCATTTGAACCGCAAGCCCAGATAATATTTTGATCTACTAATTTAATATCACTAAAGCTTGCATTTGTTGATGTATAATATGTCTTCCACTGAGTATCGCTTTGAACACCCAGGAAAAGAAATACTAATGTGAAGATCAGAAAGTTTTTCATTTTGATTCCTCCTCTTTGTTTGGAATACAGACAAAAGTACCAATAATGGTATGCGGAAGCGTTTTATCAGGCGGCAATGTACCTCCATAATAGTCCCATATCTCCTGGCAGCATTCGCAGTCTATCTCTATATCTCCAATATCTGTAAGCAATGACATACTCCCAATGCCGTCACAGTTTTCAGGTCTGCCAAGATTGCAGCATTGCACTAATGTTTGACCTGTCGAAATTTTTTTTGGGTTGACAATATTATCTGAGTTGTAACTTTCATTGCAACTCTGAAGGGCATAGATCAGGATGAAGGAGGAAAGAACCAAAGCTAAAGTTCTCATTTTCACCTCCATTTACTATACAAAAATAATACTATTTTATAAAAACTGTATAACCCTGGAGCGTAAACTATGTTTTAACATATATTTATAGGTGTAAAAAATGGCAGGTCTTTTAACCTGCCGTATTAATCACAATCATTTTCGGATCAATAATTCTCTATATATAACTTCGTCAATTTATACGTTTCATCCAAAGCCTTTTCGTGGGTACGCTCAACGCCGTGGGATGCTGATACACCGGGGCCAATTAAGCCGACCCGCACATCATAACCGGCAGCTAAAGCTGCGGAGCCATCTGAGCCGTAATATGGATAAATATCCGTTACAAAATCAATTTTATGCTTTATTGCAAGCTCGCGGAGCTTATTGGTAACCGTAAAGTCATACGGTCCGCTTGAATCTTTAACACAAATTGAAAGCTTATCTTCCTTGCCTGCACAGCCTTCACCAATGACTGCCATATCAAGTACCAGCAATTCCTTTGCGGATTGCGGAATGCCAACACATGAACCATGTCCAACTTCTTCGTAGTTGGAAAAATAAAATCCAACATTTGGCTTGCTGCCCGATGCCGCGTATTCTTTAATAAGCTCTATCATAACAGCGGCGCATGCCTTATCATCAAGGAAGCGGCTTTTAACAAATCCGCTTTTGGTGTACTCAAACCTTGTATCATAGAAAACAAAATCACCAACACTTATACCAAGCTTTATCACGTCTTCGGCTGATCTTACCAGCTCATCAAGCCTTATTGACATGTTATCAGTGCTGCGCTTGGTTTCGCCAAGCTTTTTATTTACATGGCTTGCGGGATTGTTAAGCAAAAATGTTCCACGGAAGAGTTCCCCTTTAAAACTGCGGACTGTAACATATTCGCCTTCAAATGAATTAAGCTCAAGTCCCCCGATGCGGGTTATTTCAATAGTACCGTCATCCTTAATCTCCTTAACCATTGCGCCAAGTGTATCGATATGTCCCGTTACAATTAATTCAGGATCTTTTACAAAACTAACAAGCAGCGAACCTTTATTGGTTTTAGTAATTATCACATCAAGACCTGAAAATAGTTTTTCAAGATGTTCAGTTACTTCAATTGTATAGCCTGTTGGTGAATTTATTGCAAGAATTTCTTTTAATGTTGTAACAATGT
>CAZQYL010000216.1:0-4545 GCA_964597425.1 uncultured Ignavibacteriales bacterium
TTTAAAATATTAATTATATTTGTGAAGTTTTGATGATAAGTGAATTTCTGAACAGAAGTTAAATATAAATATAATGCCCGTAATCTGTATTAAAACTCTGCCGCTGAACAGACCTTTAAAGATAAATGAGATATTAAGGAAACTGAACCTGAAAGTATCTGAAGATACAGGAATTGAAGCAAACCGGATTTGGTCATACTGGCAGTTTATAGAGCGGCATTTATATGCTGTGGGAGATACAACCGCAGTGTCAATTCAATCACAAAGCCACTCACCAATAGTTGAAATAACAGGAATAGAAGGAAAATCAACTAAAATAATAGAAGCACTAATGCGCTCAACAGCCGGCGTTATATCACAGGTATTGGAAATTGATATTACCAATATATTTATTACTTATAATGAGGTTAGATACGGAAGAGTATTTGATGGCGGTGAAGTTGTTAAACTGAAATAACCGCAATTAGATAATTCATATCTCTACTGACAATTTGTTCTTAAAGTTCATTAAACGAATTATTCACTGCACAAACTGAGCAAAATTTCTATTTATAATCATCATAATTCTGCATTCAACAGGCTGCAATTTTTGGGAATTATTACTATTGCTGTTTGCCATAAACCGGAGTATTTAATAACCTCCCCGGGATCAATCACACCATTTCTAAATCAACATACAATAAATGAAAAGCATCAAATCTTCTAAAAAAACATTTGTACTTGATACAAATGTCATTCTGCATGACTCGACCTGCATAAACCAGTTCAAAGAGCATGATATTGTAATTCCTATAACAGTGATCGAAGAGCTTGACCACTTCAAACGCGGCAGCCAGGTTATTAACCTGAATGCGCGTGAGTTCGCAAGGACACTTGACAGCCTTACAGGCTCTGCCCTCTTCAACGGCGGCGTGCCGCTTGGCAAAGGCAGAGGTAAAGTATCCATAGCGCTAAGCCGCGGATTGAGTGATGAAATACGCGAGATATTTAAAGAAGATACCCCTGACCACAGGATACTTAGCACGGCCCTGGATATAAAAAAGAAAAAGAACAATGATTCTGTTGTACTTATAAGTAAAGATGTTAACCTTAGAATGAAGGCCAAAGCTGTTGGCGTTCAGGCGGAAGATTACACAACCGATAAAATTACAAATGTAGAAGAGCTTTACAGCGGCAAAGAAACCATTGAGAATTTCAGCCATGAATTGATAGAAAAACTCTACCAGCCGCCGTTTGAAGTCCCCATAAAAACAACATTAAAAAAATCCAAAACCGAAGTTGTTCCAAATAAATATCTTGTACTTAGGAACGAAAGCCACTCTGTACTTGCGGCCATTGACCATAAGAACCAGATCCTGCGTAAAGTTGATAAAAATCCGGTTTACGGAATTAAACCCCGCAACGCTGAGCAAACTTTCGCTATTGACGCACTCACGAACTTAAACCTGCCGCTTGTTACGCTTACAGGTAAGGCGGGAACAGGTAAAACACTTCTTGCGCTTGCAAGCGCATTGAATGTAAAGAAGAATTACAGGCAGATATACATTGCAAGGCCCGTTGTGCCGCTCAGCAATAAAGATATCGGTTACCTGCCCGGCGATGTAGAGTCAAAGCTCGCACCCTACATGCAGCCACTGTGGGATAACCTAAAGGTCATACAAGACCAGTATTCCGAAACCGAAAAACAACATCAGCAGATAACACAGATGGTGAAAGACCAGAAGCTTGTAATTGAACCATTGAGTTATATAAGGGGCAGAAGCCTGCAGAGAATATTTTTTATTGTTGATGAAGCACAGAACCTGACGCCGCATGAGGTTAAAACAATTATAACAAGGGTCGGTGAAGGCGCCAAAATCGTCTTTACTGGGGATGTATATCAGATTGATCACCCCTACCTTGATTCACAATCGAACGGTTTAACATATTTGATTGAGCATTTCAAGGGTCAGGATCTCTACGCACACGTTAACCTTATTAAGGGTGAGCGCTCAGAGCTTGCTGAGCTTGCAAGTAATTTGCTGTAAATCTGCCTACTGTTTTTAAGTAATTTGTATTATATTTTTACGGGAGGCTTCAATGAAAATGAAATATTGCCTTATTTTCACTTTTATTCTTCAATTTTCCTTATTTTCACAGGTTAATTGGCAGGTAAAAAATCCGACACCACAAACTGACCTTAGATCAGTTTACTTTTTTAATACATATACCGGTATAGTTTGCGGCGCTGGTGGTTTAGTTTACAAAACCACCAACGCAGGCTATTCCTGGATACAAAAAACATCCCCTGTTACAAGAAAATTAAACTCAATTTGGTTTTACAGTGCAACCAGCGGTGTTGCAGTTGGCGATACGGGAACAGTAATTTATACATCAGATGCAGGCGAAAGCTGGACCCTGCAATCACCCGTTACAAATTTTAATCTCAGGAAATTATTCTTCTATGATAACTCAAATGTAATAGTAGTTTGCAGCAGTGGAAGGATTCTCAAAAGCACTGATTCCGGAACAACATGGAGTCTGATAAACTTGAACGTAAGTGACCTATTTGAAATAGATAAATCAAATGGTCATATTTATATTGGCGCTACTAACGCAACTTATCTTAGATCAACTGATCTGGGAACAACTTGGCAAACCTTTGCAACCGGATTGCCTACAGTGTATGTTTATCTTGTTCATCTGACATCAATAAACAATGGTTATCTTTATGGTACCAGCGGGTATGTATATAAAACCACTAATGGTGGAATTAACTGGATACTAAATGGTTCTCCATTCTATTTATCAGAAGCCAAATTTTTCAACTCAATGTTTGGCATTGCATATTCGATTTCAGGAGAAATTTGCAGGACTACAAACGGAGGAGAATACTGGGATGGCATGGGACCTGATAATGTTCAATACCAGCAGTACTTCAATACTTTTACATTAGATACTTCAAACATCTATATAGCGGGTACCGGCGGAAGGATTCTGCATAAAAGCGGAGTAAATAACGGATTATGGGATATCATAGGTGGTTCCACGAATGATTGTAAGGATATTTCATTTATCAATGAGCAAAAGGGTTTTATTGCAGCAGAAGAAGAGCAGTTTTGGACTACAACCGATGGTGGTAATAAGTGGAATATACAGGGGTTATGTAATAACAATTACCATGAGTCACCCAGAACTTTCATACGTTCAGTTTACTGCAAGGATTCATTAACGGTTTTCAGAACAAGAGGTGATGGATATGCCGGGTTTGGACACACAGGGAAAATTGAAGTATCCTCAAACGGTGGAATTACCTGGGGAGTAAGCCTCTCACAGATCTATGCTGAATTTTATAAGATTGGTGGCGCTGGGAATAGTATTCTTTGTTGTGCCGGCAAAATAATCAGAAATGACGGAAGTGGTTGGTATGATTATCTTAGTGTTTCACAAACTAATCTTACAGATTTTCATTTTGTAAATGAAAATACCGGTATAATTATTGGTTACCAATACACTTCCCAACCCCGCAAGATCTATTCGACATCTAATAATGGAGCAAATTGGAATGAACAGTCAGTTGGAAGATATCTGAACTGTGTTTATCTAAGAAATTCAGGTGTAGGTTTAATTGGCTGCGATACCGGACGAGTACTTAGAACGACTGATTTTGGTGCAAACTGGACATTATACGCAACTTCAACTTCCAGGGATATAAATAGTATATATATGATGAGCGATAATACGGTTTGGGCTGTTGGCGATAATGGTGCAATGCTTTATAGTATAAACAGCGGTTTGAACTGGACTAATGCAGCTGCATACACTTCTAATCAACTCAATAAGATCAAGTTTCTTGACCAGTATACAGGATTTGCCTTAGGGTATAACGGCACAGTCCTGAAAACGACAGATGGCGGATTAACATTTGTTCATATTGGTTCAAATGAATCTCCATCAGAGTTTCATATTGAACAAAATTACCCAAACCCGTTCAATCCTGTAACAAAAATTGATTTTTCTATTCCTGTAAATGGAAATGTAAAAATTGAAATCTTTGATGCTGCAGGAAAACTAATAGAAATCTTAACAGATAAAGAATTCAATGCGGGATTTCACTCAATTGAATGGGTTGGCTCGAATTTTTCCAGTGGGATTTACTTCTATAGAATAAGTTCAAAACAGTTTACTGAAACAAAAAAGATGATGTTATTGAAATAAAGTTTAAACCTGCAGGGATTTTAAGATCTGGAAGGTTTTTTTGTCATATTCTCTTCCCTCCGTTAGTATTCTTTTAGACAAACCAGCAATTAACCTCGTTCCCAGTTTTCCACTTGGGAACGCAATTTTCTTTTATTGCGAAACAGAGTTTCGCTCATAATCCCAGTCCCAAACCGGTCCGCCTAGGCGGATTGGGACTGAAATTATAGTATAAAAAAGAGCCCACGACTTTAGTCGTGGGACAAATTGGATTAAACAACTAAAACCGTTTCAACGGTTTAGATAAAACTTATTTCAGCTTCTCTAAATTCTGCTTAGCCAGCTCATTTCCCGGATCAATTTCAAGCG
>CAZQYL010000217.1:0-2519 GCA_964597425.1 uncultured Ignavibacteriales bacterium
TAGCTGTGATTTTTGGAGTTAACTTACTTTCAGGTTCAATAAACTCTTATTACTATCAAATAATTATTTATTGCGGTATTAACATTGTACTTGCAACAAGTCTGAATCTAATTAACGGCTACACGGGTCAGTTTTCACTTGGGCACGCGGGATTCATGGCAATTGGTGCATATGTTTCAGCAGCGCTCAGCACTTATTTCGCCCCTACACTGCTATCAGTACTTGGTGATGGTGTGCTTGGCAGATCTGTTTGGTTTATTGCAGTACTAGCCATTGGCGGAGGCGGAGCCGCTTTAGCCGGAATAATTGTTGGTGTACCATCACTCAGGTTAAAAGGCGACTATCTTGCTATCACAACTCTTGGCTTCAGCGAAATTATCAGAGTTGTAATTCAAAATCTGAGTGTTATAGGCGCTTCACAGGGATTCCGCGGAGTGTACATATATGAAAACGGCGTAAGAAGCCTTGAAATGGTCCCTGAACTCAGCAATGTTACTTACAGATTTTACGATATCCCTAAGTACACAGATTTCTTCTGGGCTTTCCTGGTGGTTGCAATAATAATTTTCGGCATAACAAATCTGATGAAATCAACTTACGGCCGCGGATTCATAGCCGTTAAGGATGATGAAATAGCCGCAGAAGCAATGGGTATCAATACAACTAAATTTAAGGTTACAGCTTTTGTTATAGGGGCGTTTTTTGCGGGGGTTGCCGGCGGCTTGTATGCTCACTTCCTGCAGTACATAAATCCAGAGGATTTCAACTTCCTGAAATCAGTTGAAATAGTTGCAATGGTAATTCTTGGCGGAATGGGAAGTACGCTTGGAGTTGTAATAGCTGCAATAGTGCTTACAGTTTTACCTGAATTGTTAAGGGATGTTCAGCAATACAGAATGATAATCTACGCTTTGCTGCTTATAATTATGATGTTACTCAGACCGCAGGGATTATTTGGTATTAAACTTGAGCGGAAGAAGAAAAAAATTACACCTGAAGAAGCACCGGATGTCACTTTAAAAGACTAGAAAGATATATTGGATATATTAACATTAAATAATTGTACCATAAGATTCGGCGGTTTAACTGCTGTGGACTCGCTGGAAGCAGTAGTAAGGCAGAACGAACTCGTTGGCTTGATCGGGCCCAACGGTGCAGGTAAAACAACGGTATTTAATATTATAACCGGCGTTTACGACCCCACCGAGGGTGATGTTCTCTTCAATGGCGAGAGTATTGTAAAGTATAAACCATTCCAGGTTACGCATAAAGGAATAGCCAGAACATTCCAGAATATCAGGCTATGCCAGAGTTTATCGGTTAAGGATAATGTAAGGGTATCATATAATAACAGCTGTAAGGCAAAACTGTTCAGTTCGGTAATTCAGCTTAAGAAGTACCACACCGAGGAGAAGGAAATTGATGATGAGATCCACTCACTGCTTGAAATGTTTGACCTGCATGTGGATAAAGATGAATACGCGAAGAATCTGCCTTACGGCGACCAGAGAAAGCTTGAAATAGTAAGGGCACTTGCTACGAAACCAAAGCTGCTTTTGCTTGATGAACCGGCTGCCGGAATGAACCCCTCTGAAAAAAAGGACCTGATGAAACTGATTCAGACGGTTAAGGATAAGTTCAATATTTCTATATTACTTGTAGAGCATGATATGAACGTAGTTATGGGTATTTGCGAGCGCATATATGTCATTGATTACGGCAAGAAAATAGCCGAAGGTAAACCCGCTGAGATACAGAAAGACCCCAAAGTAATTGAAGCATATTTAGGAGAACCGGCGAAAAAATAAGATGCTTAAAGTAGAAAACCTGCAGGTAAATTACGAAGCTATTAATGCAATTAAGGGAATATCAATTCACGTTCCCGAAAAATCAATTATTACATTAATTGGCGCAAACGGAGCCGGCAAAACAACAACACTAAGGGCTATTTCAAATATTGTTAAAGCTGCCGAAGGCAGCAAAGTCACTTATGACGGCAAAGATATTACAGGAGTACCTGCACACAAAATTGTTGAAATGGGTTTATGCCAGGTACCCGAAGGCAGGCTGATATTCGCCAATCTGACCGTAAAAGAGAACCTGGATATGGGCGCTTATTTAAGGAAAGATAAAGAGAATTTTGCTAAAGATCTCGATTTCATATTCGCCATTTTCCCAAGGCTTAAAGAAAGAATAAAGCAGCCCGGAGGCACTCTCTCCGGGGGCGAACAGCAAATGCTAGCAATATCCCGCGCATTGATGTCAAAGCCCAAAATGCTTCTGCTTGATGAACCTTCGCTTGGTATTGCACCGCTGCTCACAAAAACAATTTTTGAAAAAATTGTTGAGATAAATAAAACGCTTGGAATGACAATCTTGCTTGTTGAGCAGAATGCTAACCTGGCGCTATCAGTAGCCAATTACGGATATGTTCTTGAAACAGGGAAGATAATACTTGAGGGTCCCGCAAAAGAGCTTGAAAGTAATCCGGAAGTAAGAAAAGCATACCTGGGAGAAAC
>CAZQYL010000217.1:2619-4525 GCA_964597425.1 uncultured Ignavibacteriales bacterium
ATGAAATTCGCTGACGGAATATCCAGACTGGGAACAGAAACAGCATTTGAGGTCCTTGCAAAAGCTAAAGCACTTGAAGCAGAAGGCAAAAGCATTATACATTTACAAATAGGTGAACCTGACTTCCCTACCCCAAAAAATATTTGTGACGCGGCAGTAAGGTCGATCCAGGCAGGTGATACTCACTACACCGGCGCTGCAGGCACACCCGAGTTAAGAAAGACAATAGCGGAATATGTATCACGCACACGCGGCGTGGATTTTACAGCTGATAATGTTGTAATGACACCGGGTGCAAAACCCATTATGTTCTTTCTGATCCTTGCATTACTGCAGCATGGCGATGAAGCCATGTACCCGAATCCGGGCTTCCCTATTTACGAATCGATGATAAATTTCACCGGTGCTAAAGCTGTTCCAATTCCATTAACACAGGAAAACAATTTCAATATCGACCTTAAAGAATTCGAAAAGAATGTTACAGATAAAACCAGGCTTGTAATTATCAATACACCGGGCAATCCAACAGGAAAAACAATTCCCAGGAAAGACATAGAAGCGCTGGCTGAAATATTAAAGAACAGAGATTGTATGATTCTATCAGATGAAATATATTCAAGGATATGTTATGATGGAGCTGAATCATTCTCGATTTCTAAGTTACCGGGATTCAAAGACAGAACTGTGATACTCGATGGCTTTTCAAAAACATATGCTATGACAGGCTGGAGAGCCGGTTACGGAATTATGAATACAGAGCTTGCCCCGGTCATAACCAAGCTTATGGTTAACAGCAACTCCTGCAACAACGCATTTGTGCAAAAAGGCTGCATTGAAGCATTAACGGGTCCGCAGGATGCAGTTGACGCAATTGTAGCTGAGTTCGACAGGAGAAGGCATATCATAGTTGAAGGCTTGAATTCAATTAAAGGATTCAATTGCTCAACCCCGGATGGCGCTTTCTACGCATTCCCCAACATTACCGGCACCGGATATAAATCAAAGGAACTGGCAGATAAGCTGCTTTATGAAGCAGGCGTGGCATGTCTATCGGGAACATCATTCGGTTCATACGGTGAAGGTTACATAAGGTTCTCCTATGCAAATTCAGTTGAAAATATCAACGAAGCTATAAAGAGAATTAAGAATGTATTAGCATAAACTTTTCAACAAGTACCCTCCCCGAAACGGGAGGGTTTTTGTTTTACAATTTGTTACAATTCCCTTAATAACTTAGTATTTGATTTTTTTGTATTTTTCTGCAACTTTGTACAACACCTAAATAGAAAAATATTATGAAAAACGCTCTCTTAGCAATATTTCTAATTCTGCTGTTACAGCCCTTATTCAATCATTCATATTCAGGACAGGTATATTTAGACCAGATAAAAGAAGTTAAATTTTCAACGGAACCGTTTGATATTGTTCTGCATGATAATATTGCATATGTACTTTCCTCAGGCTCTTTGTATTCTCTCACAACATCGGACCCATATAATTTAACCAGCACAGAAATCAAACCGGTAAGCGGAGCAGGAAGTATTGCTTTCATAGGTCATTTCTGTTACGCATTGTATTCAGATGGTGTGATTGTGGTTTATGACTTTTCTAAAAACCCCGTAGCAAAGAAAACACAGATAAATACCAATGGAAGAATAAAAAAGATAGTCATTGATAACGGTTACCTGTATGCAATAAATGAAGATGCGGGTATGCAGGTTTATGATGTGAATATTGCTGATTTCCCTGTTTACAAAAGCACACAGGCAATACCCTTCAATGCAAACGGAATTTTTGTAGCAAACAGCAGGGCTTATATCTCCAGTTCAAGCGGACATTTATCGATTATCAGCGTTGCTGATAAGTCTTCACTGCAGATTGTCGGCTCATACAGCTCCGGCACCAG
>CAZQYL010000218.1:0-4518 GCA_964597425.1 uncultured Ignavibacteriales bacterium
TTTCAATTGGAATAGGCGGAATGATAGGCGCCGGTATCTTCTCTATATTAGGGGTAGTCGCCGAGGCTTCCGGTGCCGCAATGTGGCTCTCATTTTTAATTGGCGGAGTAGTTGCTTTGTTTTCAACATACTCCTACGCTAAACTTGGCGCTAAATTCCCAACTGCAGGCGGAGCTGTTGAGTTCCTTGTGCAGGGCTGGGGCAAAGGTACAGTATCTGGCGGACTCAATCTCTTCATGTGGATAGGCTATGTAATAGCAATTGCATTATATGCACAGGGATTCTCATCTTATGCTATGACTTTTATTACCGATAACCCCTCACCCATTTTAATAAAAGCAGTTGCTGCGGGTGCGGTGATACTTTTCACACTCATTAATATGCTTGGCGCAGGTGATGTTGGCAAAGCTGAAACATTTATTGTTGCGGTAAAAGTAACCATACTGGTATTGTTTGCAGGCGCGGGACTATTTTTCATTCATCCCGCCAACTTAGCACCTGTTCACTGGAACTCAACTGAATACATTTTCTTTGGCGCGGGAGTCTTATTTATCGGCTACGAAGGTTTTGGATTAATCACAAATGCAGCAGGGAATATGGATAACCCCTCAAAGTCACTGCCCAAGGCTTTGTATCTGGCGGTCTTTATTGTAATATTAATTTACCTTGCGGTATCAATTACTGTTACAGGTAACTTAACCACCGGGCAGATCGCCGCAGCGCGTGACTTCGCGCTGGCTGAAGCTGCAAAGCCGTTTTTAGGAATGCTGGGATTCAAGCTAATCGCAATTGCGGCGCTGTTTTCAACTGCATCAGCAATTAATGCTACTCTATTCGGCGGTTCAAATGTAAGTTACATGGTCGCAAAGGATGGCCAGCTTCCGGCAGTTTTCGCACGGGATGAAATTAAAGGCGCAACGGGCGGTTTGCTTATAACATCACTTATGGTGATCTGTTTTATTTTGTTTTTTGATCTCGCGGGAATAGCAATGATGGGTTCCGGAGCTTTCCTGCTTGTATACGCCGCTGTAAATGCAGGTCATTTACGTATATTAAAACAAACCGGTGCAAAAGCATGGATTGTTGTTATATCATTGGTGTTGTGTATAATTATGTTTGTTATACTCGAAGTCTACACCTACCGCAAAGCCCCCGAAGCTGTTTATACTATGATAGCATTACTTATTATATCATTTATAGCCGAAGCTATATGGCAGAAGTTCAGGAAAAAGTCTGCTTAAAATTTTGAACTAATTTGATGTTTTCGGCGTATTATATTTAAATCCTTTAATCATTCCGATAATTTAGTTATTTTGCATTTAATCAATAAATTTTACACCACAATACAGCCGGCAAAAAACCATTTTAGCTTAACGTATTGTTTAACAATAAAATAATGGCCGAAAATAATCAAAGCGATAACAAAGAATATATAGAAACCCCGGAAACTAATCCTGTAATGGAATCACTTGAGCGTCCAAAAGTCGCAGCCCTTGATGATATTCTGGGTAAACCGTTCAAAGTACTTGATGACGGTTTTATCCGTGTAATTGATTACATGGGCTCTGATGAATCAATAGTTCAGGCTGCACGTGTATCGTACGGCAAAGGGACAAAGAAGGTCCATGAAGACCGCGGGCTGATAAGATATTTAATGCGCCACCATCACACAACACCATTTGAAATGTGCGAGATAAAATTTCACGTGCGTGTGCCTATGGATTGCTGGAGGCAGTGGATTCGCCACCGTATGGCTAATGTAAACGAGTATTCCACCCGCTACAGCGTAGCAATTGATTCTGCACAAACCACCAGCGAACAGGAGTGGCGTATACAGGCTTCAGGTAACCGCCAGGGCTCTGCGGGATTCGCAGCAGATGCCGATGGCAAAACGCTCACCGAAAAAGAGCGCTACCTGCAGTCACTTGCACGCGAAATTTATGACGAGAGATTAAAAATGGGCATCGCCCGTGAGCAGGCAAGAAAAGATCTTCCGCTATCGACCTACACAGAAGCGTACTGGAAAGTTGACCTGCATAACCTGCTTCACTTCCTCTATTTAAGAATGGATGCGCATGCGCAGTATGAAATACGGCGCTACGCTGAAATTATGGGTCAGGAAATTGTAGCCAAATGGTGCCCCGCAGTATGGGAAGCATTCATGGATTACAGGGTGAACTCAAACAGTTTCACAAGACTCGAAATGGAAGTGCTTACAGCTATGACGCAGGGTGATAATGAAAAAGCAATTGCTTTGGGTAAATCGTTTAACTGGCTAAGTGATGCAGGTGAACCCAAAAAGAACCGCGAGCGCGCAGAGTTTGAAGATAAGCTCGAAGGGCTGGGCTTACAAGCTCCCTGGTAGAATTATGTTCCCCTTTTCAAAAGGGTAAATGATTTACATTCCTCTGTTGAGAAGCTGTATCACATACTCAAATGGCTTCGCATCTATTTTTATGTAACCGCTGAAGGGATTATCGAGGATCAATATCATATAAAGAATTAACGTATTAAGCACCGTCAGCGCTGATGTCATTACAAACTGGTGGATAATGTTTTTTGCGTAAAAAAAATAAGTATATATAACCGTTACCACAGAGCCGAACAGCAGCACCACCCATATTATTCCCGGGATGTTATTGCTGCTGTCAAATATCCTCATCCTTCTCCGCTCTCCTGCGTCATTTAGATGCTTTAAGGTTTCCTGGTAAGCAATTTCATTCTTAATTAATGCGCGGTCCATTGTTGCGAAGAATGTCCAGATATTGGTGAAGCTTTCCTTTGCTTTCTCGCTTGGCTCACCCTGCTCAAGAAGTTTCCATTCATCATTTATAACATCTTCGGTGTATTTTCTAAGCAAAGGTATAACCTGCTGCCTGTATGGCTCTGGGAGGGCTTTTGAATTATTGAATATATCAGCAAGCTCTATGGATTCAATTTCCACATTTTTTTTCGAATTGTCGTATTCTTCCCATGTTGCAAATACTACAAAGGCCACCAGTACGGCATATATAATGCCGAAAGCATTAAAAATGAATCCGCCTACTTCATGGTTTTGCTTCAGAACATCTTCTGTGTAATACTTCCTTACTATCTTCAATCCCATATAGGAAATAAGCACAGTAATTGAGCATAACAGCGTCAAAGCAAAAGCCGGGTGCAAGTCTAATATCAGGTCCATAGTTCAAAAATATGCGTAAAATAATACTTAAACAAGTAAATTATATACATTTCACCCGCCCTACCAACCAAATTCATTCATTTTTTCTTCAAACAATTTCCGTTAACTTACCCTCTTAGTCGAATTCGATTTCCTGAAAATGCATCTGATTCATGAACTAGGGGCTGCAGCCCCTTATTAGAAAAATTCCGGGATACTCAAATTCAAACGAACACCAAAAACCAAACATAATTTGTCATTCTTAGATAAAATATCCATACAGGGCGCGAGAGTTCACAATTTAAAGAACATCGATATCGAAATTCCCCGCGACCGGTTTGTAGTAATTACGGGAATATCAGGCTCGGGAAAATCATCTCTTGCGTTTGATACAATTTACGCCGAAGGTCAGCGCAGGTTCGTTGAAACACTCTCCGCTTACGCCAGGCAGTTTATTGGTGGAATAGAACGCCCTGATGTTGATAAGATCGAAGGACTCTCGCCATCAATTTCAATTGAGCAGAAAACAATATCACACAATCCCCGTTCAACCGTTGGTACAGTAACGGAAATTTATGATTTCCTCAGGCTGCTGTACTCAAAGTGCGGTACCCAGCACTGCACAACCTGCGGGCAGCCAGTGCAAAGACAAAGCGTTCAGCAGATTATTGATCACATCAGGGAAAACCTGGATACAAAAAGAATTAATATACTCGCTCCAGTTGTAAAAGGCAGGAAGGGTCATTACCGCGAATTATTTGAACAGATAGAAAAAGATGGCTTCACAAAAGTAAGGGTTGATAAAGTAATAAAAGATATCACCCCGAAAATGAAGCTTGACCGTTATAAGATACACGATATTGAAATAGTTGTCGATAGAATTATGGTTACAAAAGCCACATCGCTCAGGCTCACTGATTCAGTTGAAACTGCCCTGCGTTTTGGCGGCGGTATTGTTATTATAACTGAATCCGACAGCGACGGCTCGAAAGATAGATTATTCAGCGAAAAACTCGCCTGCCCGACATGCGGCATTGGTTTTGATGAACCCGCTCCGAATTCGTTTTCGTTCAACTCACCCTACGGCTGGTGCCCTGATTGCCTTGGGCTTGGCGCGCGTAAGGAGCTTGACGAAAGACTTATTATCACAGATTATGATCTATCAATTACCGAAGGCGCAATTGCGCCGCTGGGTAAGCCGCGCACCAACTGGACCTTCACAGTACTTAAGCAGCTGATCGAATCATGGGGATATGATTTTGATACTCCTTTAAAGAAGCTTACCAAAGATGAACTTGAGATAATTATGAATGGCGACAGCCAGAAGCGTAATTACAAGTATGTTGATTCACGCGGCA
>CAZQYL010000219.1:0-2815 GCA_964597425.1 uncultured Ignavibacteriales bacterium
TATTACCCTGCCAAATGGAGTGGAAATTAGCTCACTGGAATAGAAAAGGCTGAGTACACCCATCATAAATACTGTGAGCGCGATAAAGAAAGTATGTACTACCATCATCTGCTTGTTTATCAGGCTAAGTCCGGCAAGTTCTTTCTTCCAGCTGAATCGCCTTGGAAATGCTATGTGTACGATCCCCAAAATGATAAGTATTATTCCCGCAATTTTTAAATATATTTCCATTTAGTAAACTTATTAAGCTAAGTTATAAATATTCAGAAATGGTGTCAGTTTTTTTGTATCAATCTGCTCTATACCTGCGGAGCTAAAATTCTCATTCCAGGTTTTTGGAGAGTGAAAATGCAGAAACCCAATATTGAATGCCACAAAATTAGCAATATCTCTTTGATGTTCAACAATAATTATTCTGCCGTTTGGTGTGAGTGATTTTTTCAACTGCCTGAAAAAATCTGTACGTTCACGGTTATCTCTTATTTCATGAACGGCAAGAATGAGGAAAATTATATCATAGTATCCCTGTTCCAGATCAGTTTTGCCTGTATCCAACAGCCTGGTTCCCGGATACGAGGGGAAAGCGCTCCGGGCACGCTCAATTGAAATTTCTGTGTGCTTTTTGGGATCGTAAAAATCATACACATCAAGCACGGAATCAGGAAATTTTTTCTGAAGTAATGCGCTTGTTTCATCAAATCCTGCGTTGATGTTAGCTATGTATTTTGGTAACGGAACATCAAAGCCCTCAATCCAATCCAAAGTGTAGAGGTTCGATCTGTCATAAATATACCAGGAAGCTGCAAGAGATATTATAATGCTTAAAGCAGCTAAAGCTGCGGCTGCGAAATGCAGCCACGATACCGGACCCGAAAAATACCAGCCAACATACGCCACAAACAATACAATCGGAATTGCCATAAGGTAAAAATGCCAGTTGAAACGGATTATATTCAATACGCCTTGAAAAGGTTTTCTTTTCATCCGTTCCAAATCTCCTTGCGGCCCTTTTTCCAGTGGTATGGTACATTTTCGACCATAAATGCATTTGCCAGTATAACGCCTTTCAGTTTTTTATCTTCAATAAAACCAATTTTATCTTTCAAAACCTCAACTGGTTTTGGTGTCCAGTTCTGCCTTACTCCTTCAATTATCAATACCTCTTTGGTTTTATCATTATACGTAAATGTAAACGGCAGGGGACCCGCATATCTTCTTGCTTCTACCCAGTTGCTAAATGGTGTGTTTACAGGCAGATCGATATTTTCATCTGCCGTTCTGACTGATATATCAAGCTTGGAGCTATCCGAATAGACAGAGACAATATTACGCTGGCGGGTGAATTTGATATCAGTGGTTGTATAGTTATAATGAGTGAAAATGTTACCCCAGAATTCCATCTTCTTTTTGTTGGTTTGTGATTTAAGGATATATAAGCCCCGCATTTTTTTTCCTTTGCTGTTCGTGAAAGTTACAAATACCCTGTAGCCTATCAATATAAAATCATTGCCTGTGAATTTTGGGAAACCCTTCGGGCGGAGCTTTTTCGTTTTAACCAGCGCAACGGCCAGGAACGCCCATTTATCATTAAACACATCAAGCTCAAGGCACTCCGGAATGAATTTTTCAAGCTCAGCCTTTGGCACAGCATAAGTGAGCACAAGCGAGTTCTCGAAGAATGTTTCAACGGGGAATGGATGATCTTTTAATGAAAGCATTAAGCTGATTTTGGTTTAATAATAAATTCATTTACGTAAACAACGCATACAAACACCAATGCAATTATTATGTTCATTCTGCCAAACAGCAGAAGATCGGGCACAAGTATAAATTCCATAACATTCATCGTCATTACAATTATGATCTGCATAACAGCCGCCAGGCGGGAAAATTTCCTGCTGATAATCCAGATGAACATACAGATCTCAAGAGCACCAATTACTTTTACAGCCACAAAAGAAATTTCACTTCCAAGTATCCTTGCCACAATTTCCTGATGTCTTGGAACGAATCCGAGTACTTTAGCATACAAACCGTTTATCAGCCATACAAGTGATATAAGGATAGTGAGGATCTTGTGAATAGCTGCTCTTTTCATTTATGTTAGGTTATGGATAAATTTGTTTCAGTTTATCAGAATTAAAAATTGAAACAGGAGATATGACATCTTCTTCAAGCGGTGGTGAACTTCCATATCTTTCTTCCATAACCTTTTTCACTTCCGGGTCAGTTAAGTCAAAATCTCGTAATTTCTGCAGATTTCCAATTCTGATATTAACTGCCCTGTCATATATCTTCCAGACATACTCGGAACAATACAGCTTTTCATCTGACCATCCAAAGTGTATATCATAATTTTTGCCAAGTTCTTTTTCGGCTGTGCTCCTGATCTTCTGTAAATTATCCGTGTTTAAAATGCTTTCAGAATTGATAAGTCTTTTAACCGCAAAAATACCATCAAGGCTTTTCGAGAGCCAAACAGCAAGCGGGGTAATTTTAACTGGCTGAACAGCTTCATAGACATATAGTTCATTGTTATGTTTCAGGATAATCCCTATATGGCTCCATTGAGAGTGCGTTGCAAGCTGGATTGCCCTTGTTTGACGGGATGAACTTGCCTGGAATATTATATCACCTTCTTTAAAAACATCTTTTGAAGTCAATTCTTTTGTTCTGCTTTCCCATTCAGATAATCTTAATTTTGGAGCAAGATATCTGGAATAAACATAATATCCCGAAAGTGCCAGGACCAGAACAACAATGATGCTTATGGATATTTTTTTGACACTCATTTATAATTCTTCAATACGCCTTC
>CAZQYL010000219.1:2915-4508 GCA_964597425.1 uncultured Ignavibacteriales bacterium
AGCAATTGTTTGGGTTTTAATCTATCTGCCCAGTATGATGAAAAGGATAGCTTAATTTTAAAAGTATCTTCGCCCAGCCAGCTGCGGAATGAATATTTAAACACATCTTCAATTTTTTCTTTTGATACAGGCTTAAATGTCCTAGGCGAAGCTTTTGCATGCATAATTTTATTCATCAGGAATTGTTTTATCCTGCCTTCATTCAGCGTCAAGAGCCGCCAGTAATTATCGGTTTGGAAAATCAGCAGCGGGGAGATTTCCAGTGAGCGCTCATATACATCGGCGTCCTTTTCATAATCAATTACTGCCATTGTGTTTGTATCAATGCACATTTGTAGAACGACCATGTTTGCAAGCGCTTCTTCCTTCAGACGGGTTACAAGAAGGGCAGTTGATTTTTCTACAAAACTACCTGATGATATCAACGCGGAATACTGTTTGATAAGCTCACGTATCTTTTCAGCCGAAGGCTTTTTATCTATTATCACTCCTTTACCTTTTGCTGAGTGAATCAATATTCCCGAAGTACGCAGGTCATTTAGATCGCGTTTAATAGTTAGCTCTTCCACTCCGAAGAGTTGGGCAAAATCACTCAGTGACATACCTTCGTAATTTTTGCCAAGGCACAGCCCCAAAATTTCGATTTGACGCTTGAATTTTATTTTAAAGTCCAGCATAAGCCGTAAAATAAGAGCAATTTTATGGTAATTCACGGGTTAATTTTATACATAACAATAATTCAATAGTCCTGCATTTCAGATAATGGGTTATTCCTTCAATAAGATATTACATTCCACACTTAAGCAATGAAACCACCCCTCAAACTATTTCCTAACGGAAATAGTTTTCTTCCCCTCCTTAAGAAAGGAGGGGAGCCATTTTAATATTTTGCTGAAAAATCGCACAAAAACGCAACAAATAAGGGGAACATTAACATTTACAAAAAAGTATCATTCAATGATACACATAGAGGGTTTTTGGGGAATATATTTGTAGAGTAATTAAGAAAGGAGAAATAAAATGGTATCATTAAAGAATTTTGTAGAGGATTTAAGGGAAGAAAGACGCGAGCAAAAAGACCGCGGACTTATGGCGTTAACACTCGGACTTATGGTATTTTTCCTGGTGCTCAGCATCTGGGCAGCGTAAAAAAGAATCTTAATTAAATAGAAGAAATAAGGGATAACTAAAATGAATAACACAATAAACTCAAATAAAGTAATAAGGATCAACCAGTCAGATGTACTTGCAGCAAACATCTGTAAGAATGTAATTAAAGAGCTAATACTGCGCTCAGATAAATACAACGTGTCGCCGGTAAAGTTCAATACACTTGTGAAAGCTTATTATACACTTGAAAGCTTCCCGGTAAAGAAGATCACAGGTTATATTGATATATCGGCAAATACGCACTTACCGGGCGGCTCGCTTGATTACAGTTCATTTACAATTGGCGAAGATTACTTTGAAATTTATACAGGCTTTGTAAGCTATGAAGGCGGCGAGTGTGATGACAGTTCATGGGAAAAAATATATTCATCCAAAGATGAATCTCACAGAGCAAGCTTTGTAAAAGCTATGGAGTGCTGGGCT
>CAZQYL010000220.1:0-4507 GCA_964597425.1 uncultured Ignavibacteriales bacterium
CGTTTGTTTTATTTCTAATACTACCGGATAGCTGTATCGCTATACCTGTATTGACAAAAAAAAAAAAAATATTTGTCAGCGGATTAGTAGTTCCACTGGTTTGTGAAAACCACTGGGAGTTTATTTCCGCAGTGGATATAATGAATGATATTATTAATAGTAAATATTTCAATTATTTCAATATGGCTAATTTCTGGATGGATGTTTCGGTTTTACCGCTGCCTTCAAGTATAAGCTTATACAAATATATGCCATTTGCCATCGTTTCGCCATCGCCATCTTTACCATCCCAGTAAATCTGGTTAAAGCCAACTCTTGCTGAACCTCTCACATCTCTCACATGCCTTCCGGCAACTGTGAATATTTTTATCAGGCAAGATTGCGGCGCCTCTGACGCAAAAAGATCAAATGTGAAATATGTATCACCCTGCATAGGGTTTGGATAATTGAAAAGATTGCGAACTGCAAAATCATAGCTTACATAGGCATTATCTATCAATGTATCCCTGTTGCCGTCCTTATCGGTGCCGTAATACTGCAGAAGGTGCGTGCCTGCAGATAGCTCAGGCTTATAAAGCACGCTTGTTTTCAGATTTCCGTCATTCACCGCCGTGAAAGTTATTTCCGGATTTTGCTGCCCTGCGTTAAAATAATTTATCCTTCTGCCGTCAAGCTTAATGTAAATTCCCGTTGTATCACCAATGCTGTATTCCAGTTTACTCTCATCAAAGAACCTGAAAAGTATTTCAGGTTTGGCAGCTATCAGATCGCCGTTTAAGATCTTTATCCCGTCATAAGTAACATCTATTGCCGGACCCGTTGAATCGCCGTAAATGACAATATCGGTAAATGCAAAATTGTTGAAGGGGTAATAGTCGTTCTGGTTATTCAGCATGGATACTTCGAAATTAATATCCAGTGTATCAATTGTCGACTGAGGATTCTTTAACCCCTGTGTATTGAATGTTACCTGGGATAAATAACTGCTATCAGGCATTAGGGGAGTATAAATGGTATCCTGTTTTAATGTGATAAGTCCGTTATACGCATTTGCTGTCCATTTGTATACTACAGTACCGGCCGGAACAAACCCGATGTTATGATTCCTGACGCTTACTGTTACCTGTGCCCCCTCATCAACAACTGAATCACTCCGGATAAATGAATAATTATCAGGTATAATTTCAGCTGGCGGTGTGTATTTGAAGTATAATGATTTGAATTCAGGGGATTCCAGTCCGGAAAGAGTATCAATTTCAATATTCGCTTTCAATCTGAGATCAGGGTAAACAAAACTATTTACTGTATCAAGATTTGAGAACACGTTTGAACTTAAATTTGTGTACAACGGCACAGAATTTCCGAAAATGTCTATCCCGGTAACATCAAAGTTTACTGAAGAACCACCCGGCAAAGTCCTGTTCCATGAGAAATATTTCCATCTATGTGAGGGTCCTATAGAAAAATCAATTGTGCCAAGAGTACTTAGAAAGACGGGATTCAAATTAGCTAGTGAAGGTGTCCAGACAGAATTCGAAGAATACCTATGGAATTGCTCAGATGTATTTTGCGGCTGAGCCCCAAGATAACCGATAAACGCATATGAATCGAACTGGTCAAATCTGGTTACTGAATCGATAAGTTGGGCTCCAAATTGCCTGATCTTGTTTTTGGCAGTCTGTTTAAGACTATCAGAAACGGGAACAAATGATGCCATCATTATCATAACGTAATGAGTAGTATCAAATGTATTCATGAAATTTAAAACAGAATCTGAAGAAACAGAAGTTGACATTCTGAAATTTTTTATATCAACAATACCTCCGGTTAATTTTCTGACCTTAGCTATATTCAATCCGGTGTTTTGTCCGCCATCAGCATAGGATGAAAATTGATTAATAATAAAGTAGGAGGCTTCACTACCATTGCTGCCAAAGGACTTTACTTCAAGCGATCCTGCAGAATTATTCAGCTTAAATCCGCTGCCAGTATAGTACAAGCCTGAATATGAATTAGCCGGGAATTGTCCCAATAACCGCGGATATAAGGTTACGATCGAATCATTATTAACTGACTTTGATGAAGTCTGTACAATTGCGGGATTATAAACAAACTTATTGGTTTCTGACCACCCTGTGCTATCACCATTTATTATTGCGTTGGTTCTCCAGTAATAAACCTTATTTGAATCAAGCAGCGGGATACGATAACGTACTTTATTTGCAACACCGCTTATACTGCTGTTGGAATAATTCAGTAACAAAGAAGTAAAAGAAGCGGATGTATCAACCTGTAAAATTACTTTCACGCTGTTCCTCCGCAGATCAACCTGCGGATTCAAACCCACAAACTCAACGGAATCTTCAGCAATAACAGAATTATTAACTGGTTTAAGCGGCGTATATGAAATATTCCTCAGCGGAAGCGGCAGAACAATTACATTGTTCGATGGGTCCTCATTGGGATAAATATTGCCGTAATCTATCGTAGCCTTCAGTGAATAATTTCCCAGTGTATCAATTGTGAATGTATAAGAAAGTGTATCGTAAATTTTAAAGTTAACAATATTTGTATCTTTGAAACGGAATTGCTGACCGTTTTTCAGTATCTCAAACCTGACCGGGCAATTGGGTACGAACAATCCGTAATTTTTAGGGAAAATTTTCCACGTTACTGTTTCACCAACCAGCGGGTATTGGTCAGTGATCCTGTAATCAGTTTGCCCTATCACAAATTCCGGTCCCGCAGGCAGAAGTAATTTTGAAGCGGGATCACCCAGCAGATTATAGCAGTTTATCATATTGCGCACCTGGAAGTTCGATGAATCAGGTACCATTCTGTTATTTGCAAACTGCACAAGTGAACCAAGCCTTCTTATTGTATCCTGTGATAGTCCGATAAATATGTGTTTGTTTATCTCGTTGCCCGCCCCTGAAAAGCTCCAGCCGGTTGTACCCAGAAATCCCAAAGCTCCCCGGTTAGGAGTAAACACAAACTTCTCGCCAAAGCTCCTGAAATTCGCATCGGCGTTTATTCCGGTAAAACAAGTCATGCTCAAAACCAATGGCAGACGGTTTCCGTTTGAAAGCGTCTGTGGTTCTTCAAGTCCCAGCTCCCAGTTTTGGCTGGCAGCGTGACCGATGAAATTAACTATCAGACCGCCGCGATTTATTGCATTCTTAATTGAATCGGCGTAATTGAATGTTATGTAACCTGCGGAATCATTTCGGTAGATCTTTTCTGCTATTCCTGATATCGGAGCAGGTGTGATATAGTTATTTACAAGCTCGTTCGATTGCGTCTGGTACTGTATCTGCTCAATGCGGTTTGGTCCGCCGGTTATCATATTAAAATTCTTCCACCAGCTTTGCGGCGGTTCATTTTCATAGGCAATTATCTTGTTTACCATATCCTGTGCTTCCTGCTGAGTATAAGCCGGAAGCCTGCCGACTGCAGCTTCATGGTAATATGTGAACCCGTTCAGATTGAAATTTACAAAGTAACCGTCACTGGGCGGGTTGCCGTAAACAGGTAACATATTCCTGTAATAGCTGTTTGTCAGCCTGTTGTTTTTCGGGTCAAGTGAACCTCTGCCGAATAGAACTATGTAGCCAACCTTTGGAAGCTGCCAGTTATCATAAACATGTTTTACAAATCTTCTTATCGCAACCGGACTTTCCATCCCGTAATTGAAGATATCAGTTATATCATCAATAGGCGCCTTAAATGACCGGAAGTTATCTCTGCTCTGTCTGTAAGAGCGAAGCTGTTCGGCCTGTGATTCAAACAGCCTGTTATATATCACAATGTAATCCGCGCCGTTTGAAGTGCCTGCCAGATTCTGTACCTGCCTGGCCTGGCTGCGGAACGGGCGCTGTGTTATAGCCTGGTTATATATTTCAAAATCACCGTTTTGTTTCCCTGTAAAAAATAATGTATCTGCTTCATTACTGATACTTGTGATCTTGATATTATTCCTTACATCGTAGATAGAGTACGGCGCTGATGAGTTGAAACCGCTTACCCTGAAAACGGCGCTGGAAGTATCAGTTGAATTAAGCGTTATTCTGCAATGAGCGTTTGTAAACTTGAATTGTTTTGGATATGTAAGTTCTATCAGGTCAAAATATAGACTTGGCGTAGCGTTTGTGTTTGAAAATGTTGGGGTGTAAGTTATGGTAACCGTGTTTTGCGAGCTGTTAAAAAGACTGCTCTGGAATGTTACCGATGTATCAAATCGTTCATAATCATTTTTTGCCAGAGTAGTAATATTTGTTGAGTTCAATGTCAGCACAAGCTTGTGCTCGTTAAAGGATGTATCTCTTGAATTGGGATATGCGAATATGCGGAATGTGCAGTTTGCAGGAAGTGAATTCAAAAGCGGCAAAGAGAAAACGCGGCTGACAGAATAGCCATTTACCGCAGTCAAATTCCGCCAGTACCATCCTTCACCAGATATCTTTTCATTGTTAAAGAAGCGGAAATCTGAATTTGAATTTACGGTTTG
>CAZQYL010000221.1:0-4488 GCA_964597425.1 uncultured Ignavibacteriales bacterium
TCCGGTGCTTTATCTCCGACTTTTAATGCCATTTTATGCTCCCTTTTATCCTGAGCGAAGCGAAGGATCTCATCAATCGTTCTTTAGCTCAGATTTTATTATTTAAATATTACGTTTTAATTTATTACACCTGTAACCTGTAACTTGCAACCTATAACCTTATATATTGATCGCCTCGCCATATGCATCGCCGGCAGCTTCCATTGTAGCTTCAGCCAATGTTGGATGCGCATGCACAGTCCGAACAAATGACTCAAAAGTAGCTTCCATGGCTTTGCCAAGTGTTACTTCTGCTATCAGTTCACTTGCTTCGTTTCCGCAAATGTGCGCTCCAAGCAGTTCACCATATTTGGCATCAAATACAAGTTTCACAAGACCCGCTGTTTCGCCAACTGCCCTTGCTTTTCCGCTTGCTGAAAACGGGAACTTGCCGATTTTAACTTCATAGCCAAGCTCTTTTGCTTTCTTTTCTGTCATACCAACAGAAGCGACCTGCGGCTGGCAGAATGTAACTGCGGGAATGCAGTTATAATCAACATCGGGCACATGGTGACCCGCGATTTTTTCAACGCAGTTAATGCCTTCAGCTGCTGCAACATGCGCAAGCCACGGTGGACCGTTTACATCTCCAATAGCGTAAATACCATCAACATTGGTTTTGTAATTGCTGTCAACTTTAATGAATCCCTTTTCAAGCTGAACGCCAAGTTCTTCAAGTCCGAATCCTTCAACATTTCCTGCAAATCCAACTGCAACCAAAGCTATATCACTTTCAATTTCAGCGTTATTTTTACCGCTGACCTTAGTAATAACTTTTTCTGTTTTGCTGTTTGGTGCGGTTTTTTCTACGGTTATACTTTCTACCTTAGTGGATGTCATTATATTAACACCCATCTTCCTGTACTCTCTGCCAACAACATCGCTCATTTCTTTATCTTCCATCGGCAAAGGCTGGTCAAGCATTTCAACAACAGTTACCTTTGCACCAAAAGCATTCCAGAAGTACGCAAATTCCATACCAATAGCACCTGCACCTATGATTGTAACGCTCTCGGGCAGTTTATCCAGTACAATACCTTCCATGAATGAAAGCACGCGTTTACCGTCTACATTCATCCCGGGGAAAGAGCGTGCTCTTGAACCGGTTGCAACAATTGTATGTTTGGCAACAAGCTCTTCGGTTATTTTGCCGTCGTTATAGACTTCAACCAGGGAGCCGCCTGCATGTTTTTTTATTTTGCCGTATCCTGAAATATTGGTAATTTTATTTTTCTTCATGAGGTACTGCACGCCTTTTTCTGATTTATCGGCAACATCACGTGAGCGTTTTACAACAGCCGCAAAATCAAATTCAACGCCGCTTACGGTTATGCCAAACTCCTTTGATTTTTTCATCATATGCATAACCTCAGCTGCCTTCAGCAGAGATTTTGAAGGGATACATCCCCAATTCAGACAGATACCGCCAAGTCTTGCTGTTTCCACAAGAGCTGTTTTTAATCCAAGCTGTGCTGCGCGGATCGCAGCCGAATAACCGCCGACTCCGCCGCCGAGAACAACTACATCAAATTCACTTTTTGCCATTTGTTTATCCTGTTCCCCTGGTTTTGGGAAAATATATATGATTTATTGATTACTTTTTGATGGTAATTACAAAAATACATATTTAAAGCCATTTACTCAATTGAGTTAATTTTACCTGAAATTTAATTTGTAAGTGAGTTTAAATAAAATACCCTCCTGCTTTTCCTTCGTTCTTCGCTCTATCTAACAAGGCGTATACTTTCCGGATCACAGGAGGGGTTTAGGGGGTTATACATGAAGCAGTTTAAATAAACAGTCAAGATGGTTCCTCTTAACACTACAAATATAATTCAACCTAAATGCGTATGTAAAAGAAAAATTATCCTTGATGTCGTCAGATGAATTGATAATAATGCTCAAATACCATAGAAAAATGCAACAAATGGTTGTGGCTTGTCGATTCAAAACACCTTTGATAGTAATTGTAGGATTTTTCCTACAAGCATATGACACATTTCCTATTGTTTTAAATCGAGTTAATATTTAATTTCACGTTCACAAAAAAATAAATTCCTAAAGGAGGAAGAATTGAAGAGAACATTTTTAGTTTTATCCGCAGTTATTTGTCTGTTCATTATGGGTCAAAGTGTTAATGCGCAGAGCCAGAATTTTTCTATGACAAACCACACAGGTATGATCCTGGTTGATGTGTTTATCTCGCCAAGTGCAGCGGATAACTGGGGTTCAGATGTTATCCCAAAAGATATGATACTTGACGGTGAGACATTTGATTTCACATTCACCGGTGTTGATCCTGAACATTGCAGCTGGGATATTCTGTTTACAGCTGAAGACGGAAACAAATATTACATGAGAGGTGTTGATCTTTGCAGTATAACAACCATAACGCTTTCAAAGTAAACAAAATTATATTCACAAAAAGCCTGTTCAGTTTTGAACAGGCTTTTTTATTTTCCATATGCGGCACAACGCTGTTTTTTTTCGTTCTCTCGTTCAGGCAGTTTGTAGGCAGGAATTTTTGAATTGCTATATTCTCAAAATTGCTCAATGTTAATATATACTAATTGGGGTAAAATTAAAAAAATAACAAAGGAGCTAAAAATGAAATCAGCATTATTTATGTTTTTGGTATTATTTTTGTGCATCTCATCTGCAAATTCACAATCTTCTGATATACAAACAGAGGCTTATCCGAATCAATCATACGTGCATGATAATTCAGATTTTGCCACTTTATGGCGGCAGCACCTTGAAGCAAGAAAAAGCGGCAATTTGCAGTTATTTAATCATCTAAGGGATAGACTGTTAAGTGAATTTCCTGAAAGATTTTCAGGCAACCAGTTTACTGAAAGTAAACCCTCAGCAAATATTGAAAGCAGCATCCAGCCGCCATTTAACGGTGACTGGGGAGCAGGAGATTATATAGTTGATAACGCGCCTGCATACTTACCGCCTGCAAATAATACACAGGCAGGTCTTGATCTTGAAGTTGACTCTCTTGGAAATAAATATGTTGCGTACATTTCCGCTAACAGAGATACACTTCGCATAATGAAATCAACTGACCAGGGCGTAACATGGGCTTACATTCTTTCAATTAATCCGGGCGGAACAACCAAATGGCATTCATTCGATTTTTTCATAGCTGATTCCGCAAATACATTTAAGCTGGGTTTTGCAGCTGCAAGGACTTCGACTATTTCAACATTTGACGGTGAAATGTACTGGATGGTATGCGATGCCAATGGCGCAGGTCTGAATGTTGTTCAGATCAGCACAACCCCACCCGGCGGCGGTCATTTAAATCCTTCAATTGTTGCTGATAGTTATTACTGGTCCTATGGTTTAACATGGTGGTATGTAGCATACCAGCATGTTAATTCCGGAACAGGGGTCGGAATTGGCTTAAGGGCAGCCTTGACCAATAACGGCGGTAATGCATGGGTACAGGATACCGTGAGAAATACATTCAATGATTTTAATATAGATATCGATTACAGACACGGCGCTTCATATGATTCAATTTATGTTGTGTTCACCAATGACCTCACACCCGCAAATGCGAATTTAAGACTGCAAAGAATTGCTCTGGGTAACTTTGGAACAGCTACTGCTTGGACACAATATAATGTGCAGGCAACTTCGGATCCGGAAGTTGACCCTGAAATTGCGGTAAACAGGCAGACTAATGAAATGGCATGCATGTGGACACAAACAACCGGCGGCATTAGAAAAGTAAATTACAATTATACCGCTGAAACCGGCGCTTACTGGCCAAATTTGGGAGCTATTGCAAACTTTCCGAATGATTGCGACAGAGGAAGAATTGAATGCAGCGAGCAGCAGGGTGCATACAGAATTTCATACGTATCAAAAGGTTCCACTGCTGATACAGTGATCTATACTTCAGCATTTACATTGCCGCCAACATCCAGAACAGTTGTGACAGCAAACATAAATGCCAATACAACTACATCACCTGATGTATCAGGATTCAGAACAGGTGTTGGAACATACGGAGGCGGAATTGTATTTGTTGGCGCACAGCAGAACCGCATATTTTATGACGGTTCAAACGTTTCACCGGTGGTTGGCATCAACAATAACGGCAGCGGAATTCCAAAGAATTTCAGTCTTTCACAGAATTACCCGAATCCGTTCAATCCTGAAACAAAGATAAACTTCACAATTCCACAGGCAGCATTTGTTACAATAAGTATTTATAATACACTTGGGCAGATAGTTGCACAGCTTATCTCACAGGATATGAATGCAGGATATTATACATATGTTTTCAACGCGTCAGATCTGACAAGCGGAATTTACTTCTACAGGATAACAGCAGGTGAGTTCAGCGAAACTAAAAAAATGATGTTGATAAAATAGCGGAGCTGTTTTTGAAAACCTTGTTTCTAAGGTTGATAAAATAGCGGAGCTGTTTTT
>CAZQYL010000222.1:0-4464 GCA_964597425.1 uncultured Ignavibacteriales bacterium
TTAACCCGATCATCAAGTTCACAACACTGTTCGGCCTGCTTGCGATGGAAATGGCTATATCAGAATCATTCCGCGCATCAGCTCCTTATGTAGGGCTTGTGTTCTTTATAATAGCGTTATACTTTGTATGGCGTTCATTCTACAAAATGAGAATTACAGCAAAAGCATAATTGCGTGAAACCTCAATTGATTTTAATATTGAATTTTAGATAAAACAAAAGGCATCCGGTAAACCGGGTGCCTTTTTTGTATATATATAAACTTCAATCCTGAAATTCCTGGAATTGATCCGATTTTATACTTTAACGTTGTTCCTGTTTTCAGCTTCAATTATTTTGCTCTGCAGCCATTTAACGTCAATTACAAATCCCGGCTGTTTAAGCATATCATTCAGTTTGGCTGCAAGCTCTGAGCTGAAGCGTGTCTTCAGCCTGATAAGCTTCTTTGCGATGAAAATGAAATTGGAATAGTATTTTTTTCTTTCAGCTGATATATATTTATCGCTTTTAAGCAGGTGCCTGTATGAATCGATTACGCCTTCCATCTCGTCAAACATATTAAGCTCAAAATAACACGCTATCAGCAGGTTTTTAACCTCAAACTTATTATAGTCATCCGTGTAACCCGCACTATTGAGCATATCAACAGCGGATGAATAATTCTTCAGAGAAAATTCAATTATTGCCTTCGAGTATCTGTAAGTGCTCTCTTTTGCTGATTCGTTCAGCTCATCTTTGTATTCTTCAACAAATCCTGCCGCCCACTCCTGTTTTCCAAGGGTAATAGCCGTTTCGGTTACGCTTATGTACATTCTTTCCGATAGGCAGTGCTCCAGCTGATAGGTCTTCTTGTCCAGTTCGAACTCATAGATTTCAAATAAGTGTTCTGTATACTCATTCATCCCTTTTCTGATCATTCGTTTGCAGTAATTTTCCATATTTATTATTACTTCTATTGCATCATGCAAATAGATGTTCCGGAAATTTGTGAATAAACCTTTTCTTAGATCATTAAAGTGAACCTGGTTATTTTCATCTGTATGAAGTTTCACTGAATGATAAAGCAGCGGAATGACAGGGAAAGAATGATATTTGTCAATATTCAGATTCATAGTGAACTTTTCAAATTCTGAAGTATCGGCCGAAGTTTTATATATCTGTTTTGTATTAAGGAAATAAAGATATGTTTTCAGCATTACGATCACCTGGAACAATGTTGCGTAATGCGCAATGTTCTTTATGCCGTTAATATCTATCAGGTTTTCTTTCCTGTCAATATACATTTTGTGCTGGTAAAAAACATTCTCATACTCGTACCTGTATTTATTGTAATAAAAAGCTTCACTTTGGCTGTTAACCTGAACCGTATTTTTAGAAAGCTGCAGGGAGTTTTTTTTAAAATGTTTATTAAGATTCCTTTTGTTAAGAGCGCTCAGCAATTGGTTGCCCGTATTGAATGTGTCGCTCTTCATTTCTTTATAGTGCAGGTAATCGATTGCAAGGTTTGTTAAAGTGAACATGTATATCCTCAACAATCCGTCGTTATAAGCAGTATCCTTAAATGCGTGCTTCCATATTTCCTTTTTCGAAATTCTATCATCATCCTGTGTAGGGAACAGGGTTTTTATGTAATTGAAGATCTTAATTACACTCTTATTCTTGTTGAAAAAAGGTGAATGAATGTAATCTGAAAATTCTTTCATCTCATTAGCGGAAAAAGATGAAAGTACGTTTATCAAGCTGCTTTTTTTCACTATACAGGCGAATTTATGTTCTTATTTTCAAATTTAATGTTTTTAACTGTACATAAACAGTACATTAGAACTGCAGGATATTGCCGGGCAAAACAAACAGCAAAATTTTTCCAGTTAAAAGCGGATTAACAATCGGGGATTTACTTCCACGAAAAAACATCAATTCTGTAAAGGATGTAAAACATTTAATACAAAAAGCCTTTATAAAATGGGATTTTCAATTAACGATTGGGCTTCGGAATTCTTTGTTTATACTCTATTTTGAAAGTAATTTTGAAACATTAAAAATAATCGGATAATATGAAATCAATTCTAACAGTAATACTGGTTTTAATTTTCATTAATACGGTCAGTTCCCAGCATATTACCAATACATTGGGAACAAACGGGATATTCAGGATCAAAGACGGAAGTGCTACAATATTTTCACTGAGCCAATCAGATGCTATGGCAGACCTGACAGGTAACCTGAAATTAGCGAACACCAACTCCGGGTTAAAAGGAATAATATATAAAGGTCTTTTGAGTTTCATTCACAATTTTGAAGGTGTTGGTTCACTGGGAGGCAATACATTTGTAGGTCTATCGGCGGGAAATTTTACAATGACTGCAGCAGATTACAATACGGGTATCGGTTACCGTGTTCTAAGTGATCTTACTACTGGCAGCCGAAACACTGCTACCGGTTATATAAGTTTATCCAAAACAACTACCGGAACGGATAATTCCGCATATGGTACCGGTTCTTTGTTTTTTAATTCTACAGGAAATCTTAATTCCGGTTTTGGAACGGGTACGTTATACTCTAATTTAACAGGATATTCAAATACAGCAATTGGTTCAAATTCATTAACAAACAACACTTTCGGTGCCGGTAATACCAGTATAGGCTCATTTTCTATGACAGCAAATACTATCGGACAGTTGAATACAGTAATTGGCTACCAGGCCGGTTCAAACATCATCAACGGAAGCAACGTTACTCTCCTGGGCTATAATTCTGAACCCTCATCATCATCTGCATCAAATGAAATAACCCTGGGCAATAATTCAGTTACATCTCTTAGATGCAACGTGACAACAATTACATCACTATCCGATGCCCGTGATAAAAAGAATATTCATGACCTGGATTTGGGGCTTGATTTCATTTCAAAGCTTAAACCAAGAATATACAATTGGGATAAACGCGAGTGGTATGATAATAATATTTCTGATGGCAGTAAAACGCAGGAGATCCCAACAGCAGGGTTTATTGCGCAGGAGCTGGATGAACTTCAATCAACTGAAAATGCCGAATGGCTGAACCTGGTTATGAAAGATAACCCCGAAAAGTGGGAAGCAACACCGGGTAACCTGCTGCCCGTTATGGTAAGAGCTATTCAGGAATTGAATACAAAATGTGATGCCCTTCAGCAGGAAAATGATAAATTAACAACAAAACTAAAAGAAGTAAATGAGCTAAAAGAAAAACTTGCATTTCTATTGTTACAGATCGAAAATTTAAACTCTAAAACTGATGAACTACAAAGATCATCAGGTAATGATAAAAACAGAGAAAATAATATACAGATTATCAGTAATGAAAATACAAAGTAAAACAGTAATTGCGGTCATCTTAATGCTTGCAGTAAGAATTTATGGGCAGGTCTACAGTGATATAAATTATAATGCAGGGACTGTTGTTGATATCGGGTCAGGGGCAGATGTATGTGCGAATGATATCATGATAAACGGCACATTCAGCGGTACAGGTACTATTTGCACCGGAGCGCTGCCTGTATCGCTTTCATCTTTCACTGCATCGGTTGAAAAAAATAACGCAAAGCTAAATTGGGTAACTGAATGGGAACTAAATAATTCAGGGTTTGAACTGGAAAGAAAAGAATCTACAGAAGGCAGCAGCTGGGGGAAGATTGCATTTATTACAGGCGGGGGAACCACACAGGGGCAAAAATTTTACAGCTATGAAGATAAAAAACTGAAATCTGCAAATTACAGTTACAGACTGAAGCAGGTAGATTATAACGGCAACTATGAATACTATTATCTTGCCGAATCAGTGGTCATAAAAGCGCCCAATGATTATAAACTATCGCAAAACTACCCTAATCCTTCAAATCCGAAATGTAAAATAGACTATGAGATCCCGTTTGATGGAAAGGTCAGCATTAAGGTATATGATATCCTTGGTAAAGAAGTATATGAACTTGTAAACGAAAATAAACCGGCTGATTTTTATACTGTTGAGTTTGACGGCTCAAACCTTTCAAGCGGTATGTATTTCTACCGGATAACTGCTGAGGGCGATGGAAAACATTTCACAAAAACACTAAAAATGGTGCTGGTAAAATAATTATGAAAACTATAGAGATAATTGAAGAACTGAACGCTATGGAAATAGATGATACCAATGAAGATGAAATGATAGAAAGGGTAGATATGCTTATGCGGGAATTAAGTAAAAATGATGATGCGCAAACGGCATGCGAAGCAATGATAAACCTGCTTGAAAGACATCCGAATGCAGATTTTGGCGGACCCGGTGCAATTATTCATACAATTGAAGATCACATAGGGCATTATGAAAAGTTCCTGTTTGAATCACTAAACAGGAAACCGGTTGATTCAACGGTAATGCTTCTGCAAAGGATCATAAATGCTGAAAAAGATCCTGTTGAAATAAAAAGGTTACTGAAAATTTTCAAAGA
>CAZQYL010000223.1:0-4435 GCA_964597425.1 uncultured Ignavibacteriales bacterium
TAAATATATAGTTACAAAAAAAATAATTCTCTGTTAATTTAACCTGAACAAGCCGTTAATCGTTTCAATTTGGGTAATAAGACTTGCAATAACTTTCAATTATTGCTATTTTAATCAAAATTTTAAGGCATCTATGGAAAGGTTTATCAGGATATTCTATTACACCGCTTTCACGGTATTTGTTTTATCCTGTATTCTGGTCATATTTTCATTTATTGTATCAGCAATTGCGTTTTTATACTGGTCACTAACGTTAGTTATGCAGTATATTTTACGCACAATTTAATTTGAAAGTTGAATTTAATCCAAAATTATTTAATGAACAGAATCATTCCGGTTAAGATTGCAGTTTTAATTACAATTGTTCTTGTTATGTTCATCTCAGCCTGTAAACAGGGCGATGATATTACAGATCCCGTCATTCCTCCCGTAGTTATTGATACAACCAAAATATTCTCAAACACATACGGCACTTCATTATCTGACCTCATTACCGGGGCAAGGCAGTGCAACGATGGCGGCATAATAGTTTGCGGTTATACAATTTCAGGCGCCTTTGGCGATAATGATATTTTCATCATGAAGTTAAACGGTAACGGAACTGTCGTTTGGTCAAATCTATACGGCGGCAGCGGTAACGACCAGGCTACATCGATCGAAAAGACAGCCGACGGAAGTTTTGTAATAAGCGGTACTACTTCTTCTTTTGGCGGAACCTTCGATCCGTTCCTGATGAAGATCGATCAAACCGGAGCAATTGCATGGAGCAATGTTTACAGATGGTGGAACGAAGACTATTCGAACGCGGTTATTCAGACAGGTGATATGGGATACATTATAACAGGATATTCCAATTCATTCAGCATAGGCGGTTATGATGTCTTCTCGCTTAAGCTCGATCAGTCAGGCGGATTAATGTGGGCAAGATGTTATGGCGGTCCGGAAAATGATTACGGTAACTCGATCCGCACTTCTCCTGAAGGCGGTTACATTATAGGCGGTTACACTTTCAGCTTTGGTGTTTCAGGAGACGCATATATTCTTAAACTGTACGGCGATGGCGTTCTAAGATGGTCAAAATCTTATGGCGGTGCCGGATTTGATAATATCAAAGATATACAGAATGTTTCCGGCGGATTTATAGCATGCGGCTCAACCAGTTCCTTCGGGCTGGTTGATGAAGATGCTTATGTATTCAGCATTGATAACCAGGATGGCTTTGTCTACTGGTCAAGAACGTTTGATGGTAATGCAGGCGGACCTTCTCAATTCTACAAAGTTCTTTCATCAGGTGATGGCGGCTTCCTGCTTGCAGGTAACATGCAGAATGATGTGAATAATCTGCAGGATATATCACTTGTGAAATTATTCGGTGATGGAGCATTTAATTACGCCAAGCTTTTTGGCGGTTCATCAAATGAAATTGCTTCTTCAATTTCAGTTAAATCAGATGGCGGTTTGCTTATGACCGGCAGTACATCTTCTTTTGGTGCCGGCAGCAATGATATGTACCTGCTCAGTCTCTACAATAATGGTACAGGATGCCTGCAGGATAACCCGGTTACTCCAATTGGCGGTACTCCGCTTACGGAAGTTAACGAGCAGACTTCTTCGTATCTTGACATAAATTTTTATGATACTTTTGTCCCGGCATGGAACGTTGCAACTTTCAGCGTTCTGCCGAATACTCAATGCATCCAGAATCCGAAGTAAACGAAACACTAAATTGAAAGCAGCGGCAATTTGAAAGTACCAACATTCCAGAAATACGGCCTGACAAAAGCACAGCTTCGCTCTGCTGAGTCAAGAGATAAAAAGATTTCCGATATCCTGACACATCATTTGACTATTGGTATAGGGATAGCGTTTGGTATGATAGTTTATGTGCTTTATTTCAATAAAGTTCAGCCCGATAATTTTATCCAGATAGTTACACAGGTATTTATATTCGCAAGTCTTGGTATAATCTGCATTGGTGTTCCGGCTTTGCTGTTTAAACTTGCAGAAATGTTCTACATCAAGCAGCGTTCAAAGACAGATGAGCATAAGGTCATTACCAAGTACAGCGAAGAGCGTGACAATTATGAATTCTGGAAGATCAGGAAAGATTACAGCTTCTGGAATATGCTTGACGGGCTTAGTTTTGAAAAGGAAGTAATGAATATCTATCTTCATCTTGGATATGAGGATAAAGCTGAGCTTAATGACGAGAATTTTGAGCAGGACCGCATTATGGGTTTTGAGGATAAACTCTATTACTTTACTTTCCATACAAAAATTACTGAATTTAAAGATTCCGCTGAAATTGATAAATTGCTTGAAAGAAAAGATAAAAATAACTGTGATTTTCTTAATATTTATTCAGCAAAAGGATTTCACAGGAGTTTAAATGAATTTATTGAGGATAAACCTGTAAATTTATTTGATATTAACGGGATAATCAAAGTTGTCAGAACTATCAAAAACTAAGTCAGAGGCGGACAGAAAAATAAGCAACAAGAATACTAAGATCCTTGCCACACTGGGTCCCGCAGCGGATACCAAAGAGAAAATCATAGAACTTATCGAAGCAGGTATTGATGGCGTGCGGCTTAATTTTTCACACGGCGGCCACGACTATTATGACAGGGTTTTTAAAAATGTTAATGATGCTTGTGTTGCTACCAGTGAGCCTATTGCTATACTTATTGACCTTCAGGGTCCCAAAATAAGGGTAGGTGAATTGCTGCTGCCTGAATATGAACTTAAGGAAAACGACCACCTTGAAATTACAATGCATGACGTAGTTGGCACCAAAGAAAAATTTTCCTGCTCTTATAAAGAGCTGGCTCATGATGCCAAGATTGGTGACCACATATACATTGATGACGGTCTTATTAAACTGCTTGTTATTGCAATTGATAATGATTCAATTTTCTGCGTAGTCCTTGAAGGCGGCACACTGAAGCCAAGAAAAGGAATGAACCTTCCCGGGATGGAGCTCAGTTTACCTTCACTTTCTGAAAAAGATTTTGAAGACCTTGATTTTGCGCTTACGCACAGGGTTGATTTCATCGCTTTATCTTTTGTACGCAAAGCAAGTGATATCACCGAACTCAGAAAATATCTTGAAGATAAAGGCTATGATAAAAATATTATCGCCAAGATAGAAAAACCGGAGGCGGTGAATAATTTTGATGATATACTCGAAGCTGCTGATGGTATTATGATTGCGCGCGGCGATCTTGGTGTAGAGCTTCCTCCCCAGGAAGTACCCGTAATACAGAAAAGTATTATACGTAAGTGTAACCGCCGTGGCAAGATGGTTATTACTGCAACCCAGATGCTTGAATCAATGATACATAATGCAGTTCCAACAAGGGCAGAAACCAGCGATGTTGCCAACGCCGTTTGGGACGGCACCGATGTTGTAATGCTGAGCGGTGAAACATCTGTAGGCGAGTACGCCATTGAAACGGTAGAGATGATGCAGCGCATACTTGTAAAGACCGAAGCTAATATGGACCTTGTACAGTATGAAAGAAAAGAAAGACCGCTTACAGTTGAAGAGACAATTTTTGATTCCGTAGGTAAAGCGCTTGCTGAAATGGCAGTGCAGCTTCACGCAGAAGCTGTTGTATCATTCACACGCCGGGGCAGAATGGCAAAGGCTATGAGCAAATTCAGACCCAATACAAGGATCATAGCTATGAGCGATAGTTTTGAAGTTATGAATGTACTCCGTTTAATATGGGGAATTATCCCTGTTTATTTTGAAGACGCGGCAGATGAACAAACAGCAATAAAAATAGCGAAAAAGATACTGCTTGATAAAAAGATCGTAAATGAAGGCTCAACCATTATCTTTACTTCAGGTGCGCCTATTGATGAAAAAGGTAAAGATATCTGGATAAGGTTCGCCAAAGCTTAACCCTGAACGAAGTGAAGGGTCTCATCCGAGCAGCAATAATTCTTGTTTTTTCCCAAAAAAAATGATAATGCTTTTTAGATCCCTTTATTCACCACTTAATCCCGCTAAGCTTAAATAAATTATCTAAACGGTTATTAAATCTTCCGGCGAAAGATCTACAAGTTGTTTTATGAGATCCTTCGCTGCGCTCAGGATATGTGCAGGAAAATGCGGTTTTTTTGTTTATATACCGTAATTAATTGTACTACAAACAATTCGTTCAATGAACTACATACAAAGGTGTTTTGGAAAGTTATATTTGTATAGAGTTAATTAAGGAAAGAATATGAAACACCAACACTTACAATTTGCAAAATATAAAATTAACCCCTTCTGATTTTTACCCCCATTTTTTTCTCCTATATCCTCTTTGAATCCCTGTCTAATTAAGCTTAGACAGGGATTTTCCTCTTATAGGAGCTTTTTATTGTTCAATTACTTTCCCCCTTTAATAAATCACCCGATTTCCATAAATTTACGGACATT
>CAZQYL010000224.1:0-4425 GCA_964597425.1 uncultured Ignavibacteriales bacterium
CATGAAGATCCCCCGGAAAAGCGCGAAGAATCATTTAAGATGGGTACGAATATTATTGTGTATGTGCTGAATAATTGAAAACAATTTTCCAACACAGAGGCACGAAGAGCATAGAGTTACTTATCGTAATCAATAATACGGATATTTTTTAAAAATATATCATGAAGCTCCAAAACCTTTTTCCTTAAATCAGAAATTTTTATTTTACTCAATAGTAGTCTGTTTACTTTAGGTTTATCCTCTTTCTTTACTCCCCATAAAACTCTATCATAACAATATTCCCAAAATAGGCTTACATTCTCATTTCTTCTCAATTTCAACAATGATTTATTACCAATCTGGAATTCATAATCATCAATCATATTTACAATATCTATAAAAAGACTATATTTCAAAGGTGATAGTTTAACTATATTTGATTTTCTTGAGGGGATGATCTTCAGAAATTGGTCCAGGCTAAAAACATATTCGTTTGAAATAGAATCAATGAGTTTTCTATTCAATATGTCTTTTGATTTATTCATCCACCTTTCGGTTCTGTTTTTATCAAAAAAAACTAATTCTTTGTTTTTTATTGAATCAAACAGTTCAGTTACATTTTTGAATAATGCTATTTTCCCAAATTTATTTAATACAAATTTATCATTTTCTCTATCTTCAATATCAGCACCCCAAAGAGTAAAATACTTTTTTTTATTTAATATTAAACAAGTTACATATTTTCTGTAATATTCACAGTTTTCTTCAAATTTCTTTAAATTACTCATAAAGCAACTTCAGTTTGATTGTATTTCAATATTGTTCTCTTCAATTTGCTTAAAATTACATTTTCAAAATTAACTTTATATATATTTTATCTTTTACAATCGAATTCTTTCTACTCGTATGTATCTCATTCAGCTCCAACAGTATTTATCTTCACTTTTCCTGCCCGCTTATAATAAGCAATTAGAACTCCCGTTGTTGTAACAGTACTCTTTGTTAATGTAAATGAAGCAGGGATTGCACCGTTTTCAAACAATTTTTTTCCTTTGCCTAAAGTTAAAGGGTGAATTTTAAGCCGAAGCTCATCAACCAGATCATTTTTAAAAAGCAATTGAACCAGCTTACCGCTTCCCCAAACATGAAGATCAGGACCTTTAGATCTTTTGAGCTTTTTAATTTCTGCCGTACTTTTGATAAAAACTGAATTCTCCCAATCTGACTTCTTCCTCGTTTTGGATAAAACGTATTTGGTACCATTATTGATGCCAGCCCAGAAGTCGGCATGCAAAGGCCAGTATGGTTCCCAGATCTCAAAGGTTTTTCTGCCCAGAAGATATTCAGCAGGTTTCAGTTCTTCCTTCACTATCTTCCCATAAATTTTATCACCATATGGTGCAACCCAGCCGCCATACTTGAATCCGCCTGAAGTATCTTCTTTGGCTCCGCCCGGCGCCTGCATAACTCCATCCAGTGTTATCATTGAAAAGACAATTATTTTTCTCATGATATTTTACCTACCCTTAGAATTTAATCTTTAAAAAGCTTCTTCTAATTGGTTCACTCAAATATTATTCTATTAATTTCAAACGATTAGAAGATTCCGAAACTCTGTATATTTCTAATACCTATTTCCAATTGTTTCGGGTGGCATAGACTTTTGAATAGCAGCCAGATCAGTTATAGTTAAATCCACCTTAAATGCATCCATATTCTCTTCGAGACGGTGAATTTTTCTTGTACCCGGAATTGTTATGATTTCATCATTTTGACTCAGTACCCATGCAAGGGCAACTTGTGCCTTAGTGGCTTTTTTGCTTTGTGCAATTTGATCAATTACCTCAACAAACTTCAAATTCTCTTTAATTGCTTCATCTGTAAAACGGGGAAGAGTAAGACGCCAATCAGTTGTTTCCAGATCTGCCCTGCTTCTAATAGCTCCAGTTAAGAACCCTCTTCCCAAAGGACTATACGCCACAAAGGTTACTCCAAGTTCTTTACAAACATCAAAGATCTCTTTTTCCGGTTCACGGCTCCATAAGGAATATTCGGTTTGAAGGGCTGAAATAGGGTGAACTGCATGTGCTCTGCGAAGCGTTTCTGCATTTACTTCAGAAAGACCTATGTACTTTACTTTTCCCAGTTTGACCAGATCACCCATTGCTCCAACTATTTCTTCAATTTCCACTTTTGGATCCTGCCGATGCATGTAATACATATCAATTGTCTCAACACCTAAATTTTGAAGACTCTGGTTGCAAGCTTGCTTGATGTATTCCGGTTTACAGTTCAGCCCAAGGTACTCACCATTGGGTCCCCGCATAACCGCAAATTTGGTCGCTAAGATCACTTCATCCCGCCGACCTTTAATAGCTTTTCCTAATAACCGTTCATTCGCTCCCCAACCATACATATCTGCTGTATCTAAAAAATTGACTCCTAGGTCGATGGCTTTATGTAATGTATTTATGGATTCATTCTCATCAAAAGAACCATAAAACTCTGACATACCCATACAACCAAGACCAATTCTGTTAACTGTTTGAGTACTGTGCCCTAATATTGTAGTTTTTTTCATACTAACTGTATTTTAAATTTTCTAATGTAATGTTCTTTTCCCCGTTGTTAGTGTTGCTTGACTTGTTTTCCTGACTAGTTTTGGAGTTATGTATACCAAGAACACCAATATTTCACCACAGAGATCACTGAGAATCAATATTCATTATAAACAGAATCCATAACTTTCCAAATGCACTTTTCATGATCAAATTTGTAGTGGTAAGTTGACCATATCAAAGCTATATTGTTTTGTCCTGTGTCTATATCTAACACCACATCAGTTGTATCCCAATTAGTTTCTTTTAATCCTATATAAACACTGCTTGTATTCTCTTTATCAGCTATTTTATCCTTTACTACTATTACTTTCATAGAATCCGGACTTATACCTTTCGGCAGTTTCCAATAATAAAACGACTCCCTTGATGAGAGATTCTCCAGCAACAAGATAGTTTTATGTGGTTCGTGCATATCTTCAGGTGCTCGTATATCTCTGTATAAAAATCTTTTACTCATTACATCTTTCAATAAAAGTCCAATTCTATCAGCATCGCAACTTACTCTTGCGGCTTTATTGTAATCCAATTTTCCGCAACTAAGGATCACAAAAACTGAAAGTAGACAAAAGAGATATGTAATGATAACTTTCATAGATCAAATATAATGATATCAATTTGTTTTATTTATTGAAAAGAATGCTTATTTTCAGCCTGTATAATTTATCTTGCATTTTGGGAACAATATTAGCATAATTAGGCTTAAATAGGTAAGAAACCATCAATAAACCGCAAATAACACGCCCTCTAAACATAACATTATGAGCAGTTTAGAGCTTACGTACCGCAGTTTTATAACCAGGATATCTGACACCGGTAAAAAGGACCTGCTTTTTACCGCTATGCGTCATGCATTATTGATGCTCACTGCTTTCCTTGTTCTGGCATTTATATTCATTTCCCTCGAAGCGATTTTCGAACTCTCAACCGCACTTCGTAAAATTATGTTTTTCGGATTCATCTCAGCATTCGCTGCAACAGCGGGAATGATACTGCTGAATCTCTTCAGCAAACTCGGTAAGCTGAATGCTACAGATAGTATTTCGCGGTACGCTAAAAAAATTGGCGGCTCATACCCCGAAATAAAAGATAACCTGCTGAATGCAATTCAGCTTTATACATACACCAACAGGGCAGATCATATTTTTTCTAACGACCTTGCCGCAGAAACAATAAACCGTTTTAATGAAAACACCCGCTCAATTGATTTCAAAAATTCTGTAACTTTCAAAAAAAATAACAGGCTGGTAATTTTATTTGTATCAGCACTGATATTATTTAACGCTTTATTGTTTACCTTCCCTAATACGTTCTTAGCCGCGGCTAACAGGATAGTTAACTATAATTTTACATTTGTGGATAACTCGCTTGGCATAGCCTTTGATGTTAAGCCGGGCAATGTTGAGCTATCCAAAGGCGAAAGCCTTGATGTTACTGCACTGATAAAATTCCATGACCCGAATTACACCACAGATGAAATTACTTTCCATACAAAGGAAGTTACAAATGACGGCATTGAAATATCAGAAAACGATGAGAAGATACAGGCAGCAGGTACCAATGAGTTTAAAACAACGATCAAAAATATCAATTCACAAACAATATACTGGTTTGAATACAGGGGTGTAAAAAGCAGTACATCCACTGTTACCATCACTAACAGGCCGGTAATAAAGAGTGTTAAAATTACCGTTTATCCCCCGGCATATACCAAGCTGCCATCACGAACAATTGATGGCAATGAAATTACAACAATTGCGGGGAGCACTATTTATGTTGAGCTTGATGCCAGCGATGACTTAAGCCGCTCCATGATACAGTTTGCCGG
>CAZQYL010000225.1:0-4424 GCA_964597425.1 uncultured Ignavibacteriales bacterium
TACTTCACCAGCACCATCTTCTTGCTTTCAATAAATTCGCCATCAGCCTGCATTGAGTAAAAATACACGCCGCTTGCAAAATCTGACGCGTCGAAATCAACAAAATCCTCTAATGCAGCTGTTCGCTGCCCGTTCAGAACTGTTTTTACTTCCCTGCCTGCAGCATCATAGATTGTTATCTTAACGTTCGCGGTTCTGGGTACATTAAATATTATCCTGGTTCTTGGATTGAACGGATTTGGATAATTTTTTACAAGACTAAAGCTGCCGGGTAAATTAACATTATTTCCTTCTGTTGAGTATTTAAACAGCACGCTCCACCCTAGAAGGAAACCTCCATCCTGGAAGCCGTTATCCGTAACTCTCAGTTTCCACTCACCAAGTGAATTCTCACCATCAAACAGCCACAGTTTTTCTACGGGTCTGAAAACCCCTGTAAATGGCGGCACAGCCGCTGAACTATCAATTGCTACGGATGCTTCATCATCAAAGTATGTATCAGTAAAATCATTTCCGTCAACTCCTACACCGCCGGCAAGAATTATTTCTGTACCGGAGGGCGAAATAAGGCTGAAAGATAGATCTGCATCAAAAGTATGCTGAACGTTCAGCAGTACATTTACATCCAGTATAGTTTTGTTGACCGGATTGTTCATAATTGAAACAAATGAAGTTTCTCTATCCGCAGTGATCCGTATTGGTACATCGCTGCTTGCAAATGATGAATCATATTTATTAGTATTCCTTACAAACATGAATTTCTGCGGTGCAATATTACCGGGCGGATTTACGCCGGCTCCGCCAAGCGGATAAGTTACAAAATTCGGGACGGGTACCACATCCTGCGCGGCAAGATAGTAAAACAATCCTTCGCTGTAAGCGATTACGGGGAATGTAAACCTGTAACGGTTATCCGCAATAAGGCTTCCGTAGCTGATCTGTATCTGGCTGGATTGCAGTGTTTTGTAATACATCCTGGGTCCGTACGGATTTGTATTGAGCCCAACATTATCAGTTATTACAGCATCAACAGTGATAGGTGAAGTATAAACGTTTGATTCAGGAGGATAAATTGTGATCATTGGCGGAACCTGGTCATAAATAACCGTCGGGCCGGCAGGAGTATTATCAAGACATATTTTCGCATCTATCATGCCATATCCCATTTCATTATTCCACATGCCGTTTTCTTTCTGCACGTTATAACTGTAGTTACCAACTTTGCGGGCGAATTTTTCCATAATAATTTTAACTGAATCACCCGAAAGATTTATGTTCTTGCTCAGCATCAAAGCAGCAACACCCGCTGCCATTGGCGATGAATCTGATGTGCCATTACCGCACACACACCAGCCGCCGCCAAGCTCTGTAGTACCAATGAATGTACACGGCGCGACAAGCTCCATTCCTTCACCGTAACAGGCGCCCCAATCCTGGTAACCGCCGTTATTATCACAGCTTACACGGCTCTTACGCTGGAAACACGGACTCAATCCGCCGACACCAATAACTTCAGGCATTGAAGCGGGATAAAGAACTATACTCGTATCTGAATTACCTGAACCCCCGAAAACAACAGTACCTTTTCCATTCCTGCCAAAGTTAACCGCATTTTGGATAGCGAATGTTACTAATGAACCGGGTATACCTCCGCCCCAGCTGCAATTGATAACACAAGCCCCATGCTGCCATGACCAGTTGAGCCCTTTTGCAAGAATAAGATCAGTTGTGAATCCTGCCGGTGCGGGACCGAAAACTCTAACCGGCATAACCTGGCTAGAAAAAGCAATTCCGGCATTACCGGCAATATTATTACCGGCTGCACTGGTGATGCCGCTTACACCTGTACCATGGTAATATTCATCGTAAGGCTTCTGGTCATTATCATATGCATCATACCAGAAAGCCCGGTCACATAGATTGGGCCTAAGGTCAGTATGGTTTGTATCAATACCTGTATCAACAATTGCTATCATTACATTAGGATTGCCTGTTGTAATATCCCATGCATTGAACATATTCATATCACACCCGGGGGTACCCTGTACATTCTGGGGAATATTATTACCCGTATTGTTCAGGTTCCACATTCTTGGGTTAAGCGTATCATTGGGTATTAATGCATCGCTGCTGCTTGAGTTTTGGTGCAAATCAGTACCGTGATTATTTTCCACTTCCAGCAGCATACCTGTTCTCAAAAAATTAGGATGAGCAAATTCAACAAACTGTGTAATTGCGTATTTATTGGATGCATCAAAAACATCATCCGTGCTGTTGGGGTCGATTGAAATCAAATATGTATTCTCAAATCCTGTTACCTGCTCAATTATAGCTGAATTATAAAGCCTGTTCAGGTTATCAATATCAAACCGCGAAACATTTTTTTTGAACTTTACTATTATTTCACCTAGCGATAGGTGCAGAACTTTATCGTTATATTTATAAGCTGAACCAATATACTGTACGTTGCTGTAATTTCTTAATGACTGGCGGATATTATCTATTGCAAACTGACTTTCAAGTGCTTTATCCTTAAGCTCAATAACAGAAACTGAATAGAAATTATTCATTTTCGAGGAGGCGGAAAAATCATTCCGGTTTTTAACCAGGGGTGAAATTGTATTGTTAACCCTGTTCATTTCAGAACCGGGAGTATTATCCTTAAACTTAACAGCAATAAAGTTATCAACCTTATTCATATAAAGTTTATTACCCTGGTAATAAATATAATGATCTTTGGAAAGTAATTGTAAAGGACTCGAGATAATTAATAAAAGTACAATTGCAATAAAGCCTGTGACATTTTTCATAGTTTTAGCAGTAACTTATTATTGTAATTAAGCTAAATTAATGAAAAAAATCGTTTAAAAGTATATCTGATTATATGGAAAAACTAATTATTTCAGCTAGAAATCAATCGTCTTCAAAATCTTTAATTCTGCGCTCTTTCTTTTTTTGGCTGTGTTTGCGTTTTTCTTCTAATACCTGCTGTTTGCTTGTATAACTTTTTACAGTCTTAATTCGGAATTTCTCCTTTATCAGGGCATTATCAAGCAGTTTAATGAACTTTTCAATTGTCTTTTTTTTGTTGCCAAGCTGGGTCCGCTCGGTCTGTGATGTTACCCTTACATTTGATTCTGAATCAAGCTTGTTATACAATTTTTTGATCAATATCTGCTTTACTTCATCATCAATTGTCATTGAGTTATTGATATTGAACACCAGCTCAACCTTGGTTTCAACTTTGTTCACATTCTGCCCGCCTTTGCCGCCGCTGCGCGAAGTATTATACTTCACTTCCTTCAGTATTTTGTTCAGGTCTATGTTCTGTTTCATATTAATTGGTATTTAATTACTGCTCTACAGGATTAAACCCTTTTCCTATCTTCTGAGTTCGTTTTAGTGACTTAACAACGTACGCTTTCGCTTTATCAATTGCGGTTATCAGATTGTAACCTAAGGCAAGATTTGCCGTAATAGCCGCTGATAACGTGCATCCAATTCCGTGCGTATTGCCGGTTGAAATATAATTCGTGTTGAAAAGATAAAACTTCTTTCCGTCAAACAGTACATCAGTGCCTAAAGGCAGACCGATTGAATGCTTTAAGTGTCCCCCTTTAACAAGCACATTTTTTGCGCCAAGCTCAAACAGCATTAATGCAGATGTTTCGAGGTCATCAAGCGAATCGATGCTCATTCCTGTTAGAATTTCAGCTTCAGGGATATTTGGAGTGAGCAGGTATGTCTGCTTAAGCAGCATTTTTTTCAGTGAACCTATCCCCTGTTTGTTGAGCATTGTAAACGAATTTTTTGAATAAATAACAGGGTCAACAACCAACTTAATGTTTTTTCTTTTTTTCATGTATCGGGCGATAAGCTCAATTGCTCCGGCACCTGCCAGCATACCCGTTTTGGCTGCTTTAATATCAAAATCATCGAAAACACTCTTAAGCTGGGCATCAATCATTTTTGCCGGCATACTTAGCGATGACTGCACACCCTTGGTATTCTGCGCGGTAACTGCCGTAACTACCGATAGGCCATAGACACCGTGATTTTTAAAAGTCTTTATATCTGATTGAATGCCCGCCCCGGCTCCTGAGTCAGAGCCCGCAATGGTCAAAACACACTTTTTATTTTTTCCTGTCATATATCTTCTTTCTTAACAAACTTAAAGTATTTAATGGATCACTGCTCTTTAAAACTGAACCAACAACTGCCGCTCCGTGAGCACCTGCTTTCATTACATCTTCAATATTTGCAGGTGATATTCCCCCGATCGCAATAACGGGAATACCAGTCTTACTTACTATTAACTTCAATTGTTCCGTTCCTTTGGGCTTTTCGGGCTTATATTTTGTTTTGGTGGGGTAGATGTGCCCGTAGCCAATATAATCCGCGCCGTCTTTTTCGCACTTCTTTGC
>CAZQYL010000226.1:0-4424 GCA_964597425.1 uncultured Ignavibacteriales bacterium
AATTTTTAAAACCATGTTAAATAAAAAAAGAGCCTGAAATACAGGCTCTTTTTCGCTCAATTCTATCAAAATTATTTCAGTTTAGCACTGTATAAAATAGTTTCCATTGTTGCATTGTTCTTATCAAAATTTGCAGTTGGTGTGAAAACATAAAGCACATAATTGCCTTTGCCGCCATTTTCAATAGCACTCATAACATACATCATCATATCGGTACCGTCAATTTTGCCTCTTGCTGCAGTAATGTAACCTTCCATATTGCCTTCGGTATAAGCAAAAGCTTCACCATCGGGTTCAAAATCAAAGTCAGCAAGTGCAAGTCCCAATAATTCATCAGAAGTGATTTGGTCATTTGAAAAGATCACAAATGTAAGTCCTACAGATTTATCTTCGCTCATTGCGGTAAATTTTGTTTCAGTATCTGAAGATATTGTCCAGTTTGAAGGAGCACTGAAAGTAAACTTTCCGTCTTTTGAAACAAGCGCAGTCCACTCAGCAGGAACATCTGCTTTGAGTTCCTTTTTAGGAGCATCTGATTTCTTAAATTCTTTTTTCTTCTTATCGCCTTCTTTTTTATCAGTTGTCTGGGTTTTTGTATCGGTCTTTGTGTCTGTTTTTGTTTCGGTTTTTGAATCTTTTTTGTCACCGCAGCCAGCCGCTGAAAATGCGATTATGATCAAAATAACCAAAAGTGAAGAAAAATTGAGTTTTTTCATAAAACCTTTCTATAATTTAGTGAATTTATGCAATATAATTGTAAATGCTATATAAACCAAATAATTATATCCAAATTAATCACTCGATTTTATAAATAAAAAAAGACACTTTCCATTTCGGGAAAGTGTCTTTTGAAAATAAAATTTAATATCAATCAGGCAGGAACAGCAGTATTGTTCTGCATTTGTTCTTCCTGGGCTCTTCGTTCTGCCTCTATCCTCTGAAGCCTCATTGAATCAGTCTTGTACTTACTGTTAAAGAATCCCATAACATAATTTCTGAATATATACCACCAGAAACTTCTTTCTTTCAGGGAGTCATCAATAAGATGTTCAACCTTTTTATGTTCTGCAGGTACCTGGCTCCAGTGCAATCCTGCGGTTTCATGATGCACAGTATGCAAACCGTTATTGAATAACAGGAAATTCAGAAATCCGGTGAAATTTCTGGAATGGTTCCATTTTGATTCTTCGTTTGCATGCACGTGCTGTACGTAATTGAATATTAACACGCTGAATAAAGATATCTGCTGGGGAATTATTACAAAGTACAATGCTTTTCTCCAGTCAATGAACAATGCTGCTGCAATCCAAGCAACAAGAACAACATATTGCGCAATAGAAAGCAGAAAGCGCTTTTTGTTGGCGCCGTACTGCTGTTTTAGGTATTCTCTTATAGCCTTCTGCTGATAGAATCCGCTGATTGTAGGGTAAGTAAGCAAAGTTAACAAATTATTCTTTTCGCTGAACCTGTAAGTAATTGTATAGTCACCAAGACGATTATTCATCTTGTGGTGATTTTTGTTATGCGTCGGGATCCATGCAAAGACCGGGAAACCATAAAACACTGTTAGCCACCAATCCTGCAGAGTATTCAAAAAATCAGATTTCCAGATTCTAACATGGTTGTGATTGTGCGTTATGACCGCTACGGAAACTGAAAGAAAACAATAAACAATGTAAGTAGCCGGATGAACACCAATTTCAGTCCACTGTAAAACAAACAGGGCTGAAGTTAAAAACATGTAAATCAGAGTTTTTATATCTGCTTTGTATCTTAGCATAAAATTTTAATTATTTTTTGAAAAAAGCGGGCAAGAAAACAGGAATCTCAAGATTAACGTGGATGGATTTGGTATTATATTAATTTTCAGAATACTTTGCTCCGATGACTTAATTGTGTAAGTTATGGTTTTGCATGTATAATTTCAAGTTACAAAATCAACATCACTTACAATTGTGCAATATTTATGAATTTAAGCGGAAAAAATCGCAGGTTTGAATACCGTCTTTTTTGAGTTTTCAGTATCAACTGCTATGAAAAACACTCAGCCGTTCAATTGCCCTTTTGGTTCACTTATTTGATACATTCCAAAAGGAAACATATCTTATGAAGACTGTAACAACGTAACTCCAAAACAAATTTCATTTTACTAACGATAGTTCAGGAATGCCATAGCACACTTACTTTGTTTTGTAAGAAAATTCTCAATCTTATATAGCTGTTTTTCCTAACATATACAGGTTAATTTATATCAAATATTCTATACTTGATTTGAGATATTCCAACACTATATTTGTACACAATCAAATCGTTAGGGGGAAGTTTATGAAATATGCAGGTTTTTTATTGTTGATAATTGGGTTTGTCCTTCTGAACCAGGGATGTGATTCTATTACAGACAGCAAACCGATAAGTAACGCGCCTCCAGTGATACTGAAGCCTTATAACAATGATACCAATGTTTCAATTCATACAACATTCGAATGGTCAGGTGTTGCAGATGTCATTTGGCTTGATGTCAATTCATCATTCTCAAACCCTGTTGTATTTTCAGTTACCGGGAATTCATATACCGTAACAGATCCTCTCAGTATTTATGGTGCTTATTACTGGAAAGCCGGCAGAACAATTGGGGGTAAGGTCTATTGGTCAGAAAACTACTATTATTTCTTGACCGGAGGTAGTTAATACTTACTTGCCGTTTTTTTAAAAACACAGGCACATAGCCTGTGTTTTTTTTGTCATAACCTGTTATGATATTTATATCAGGCTGTTTTTGACCGGATTTTTTTTCACTGTATTAGCGTAAACCGTTGTATAATTTTGTATTGTAACGAAATCTCATAATTGCTGAGTTATAACGCTGCTTCAGGATACGTTGATATATGAATGATAAAAGATGATTTACGAAAGGAGTTGAATTATGTATTTCCTGTTCATATTTGTAATATTGATAACAGCAATAATCATTCATGCTGTTTCTGAATTTAAGAAAAAAGCCGAATTGACCGGCGAAGCGGATCTTTCAATCACCGCCAAAAACATACTTCCGGCCTCAAAAACATGCAAGGTTTGCTCAATGTTAACTTTTGCAGGAATGTTCATTACAGGTTTGATCATGCTTCTGGAAGGTACAGGAGGGGACTGGACTTTACTGCAGATGAGTGAAGTTCAATGGAAGAATTTGCATCTTACGCTTACTGTTATTTTTGTTTTGTTTTTCGGGCTGCATCTTTATACTCACAGCCATTGGCTGAAAAACATATTTACAAAAAGAAATGATCTTGTGAAGAAATAGGTTTTAGCTTCATGTATTTTATTCTTCCGCATTAAGCATCAAATGTTTTTCATTTTTGATTTTGTTTGTTTCATTATTCGTCAGCTAAAGTGCATCTTGTGCAGATGCACTTTTTTTATTTGTTGTAATTCAAGCCAAACACTATTTTCCTTTTCGGGGAATACTTAATCCCAATGATTTGGAAAAGCAGTAGTATCCGAGAGAGCTTTGAAAAGATTTTTGAGACTGATAACTGTAATATCAAATTCTCCCGGCATAGATGTACCCATGGCACCATACTTAACTTTATGCTGAACTTCAAAAGGATAATTCCTGGTAAACTGCCCTGCTGTCATGTTCTCTATCAATATAGAAGTTCCATTTATTCCGTGGCAGGATGAGCATTCATTTGAGTAATAAAGTGCACCCTCTGAAGAACTGCCGTCCTTTCCAATATTATAGAAACTCGCCGATCCGTTGGGATAAATCCCGGAATACGACGCATCATACAATTGCGATACATCAATTGCACCTTCTTTGAGATACTTAACCAAATCCCACATCTGAGCAGTGGTTAGTATCTGCGAATAATTCGGCATTTTATGAGCAGAATCATTTGGGTCCGCCGGAACATATGCCCCGAAATCGAAAGTGATATCTCGTCTGCTGACTGAGGAATTCAATGAATTAAAAAGTTCCTGGGGAATTTTGGTTTGAACTATTGAGTAAAGATTCATTCCTGCTACATTTGGCCTGTTAGGGTTTGGTCCCCTGCTTATATAACTTCCAAATCTTCCCAAGTTGTCCCATCCGTGGCACTGCTTACATCTGAAAAAATCAGGTCTTGAATTGAATAAGGCTAAATTGGTATCATTTTGGTTAAATCCGGTTTCTGCGCTCCAAAACTTATCAAACATCATACCGCCCCTTCTTGCGCTGGCTACATCATATGGCGGAGGCTCTGTAACTTTAGTCACAGAATCCTCTCCGCACCCGTTACACAGAATTAGAAGCAAAATAAACATGAATAAACTGATCGCCCTGAACATATATTTAAATAAATTGGATTTGCAATAATATCAAAATTATCGGAATCCTTAAAATATTCAAATGATATGAAACATATAGCGCTATGACAGTTATCCGC
>CAZQYL010000227.1:0-4424 GCA_964597425.1 uncultured Ignavibacteriales bacterium
TTTAACGGCAGCGGCGGACCCGGACTGGTTGTGCCATATACAGATCCGCAATTATTCATGCAGTACCCGTTTTCTTTTAACTCAGCTTTCACCGATAACTTCGGGTGCAGTTACATTGCAAACGGGACACCAACTGTAAGAACGGGCTCAACCACTGTAACCGGAGATGCATGGGGTACAATTAATCTGCCAATCGGTTCTTTTGCAAATGCGCTGAGAATAAAATACATTATTACTACTAAAGATTCTTCAAATCCGGGAACGCCGGTTGTAACCATTACCACAAATACATCATATGTATGGATGGTCCCGGGGAAAAAATATCCGGTGTTTGAAATAGTTTATTCAACTCTTTCTTTCAACGGAACACTTTTTGCAAGCTCAAAAACCATTAACTATAACTCCCGCAGCGCGCCAATTGGCATACAGCAAATTTCCAGTGAAGTTCCGCAGGATTTCAGCCTCGGGCAAAATTATCCGAATCCGTTTAACCCATCAACAAAAATAAAATTCCAAATTCCCGCAGGGTCTATTAGCCGAACGGATATGGTATCGTTAATTATATACGATATTTTGGGAAAACAAATTAAAACTCTTGTTAATCAGCAGCTCCCGCCAGGAACTTATGAAGTGGATTTTGAAGGAAGCGGGCTGCCCAGCGGAACTTATTATTACAGATTAACCGCAGGTGGTTTTTCTGAAACAAAGAAGCTAACGCTTGTTAAATAGTAAACTAAAGGATAATAAGATGAAATTCATAACATTTTTTACACTAACCATATTTTCTTTTTGTATAAATATTGTCTCCCAGTGGCAGCCTGATGTACGGCTGACAAATAACTCAGCCTATTCATCAACATATTACAACAACTCACTAAGCGTAGCCGCGGATGGCAATTCAGTGCATGTTGTATGGACCGATCTCCGTGACGGTAACAATGAGATCTATTACAAACGCTCAACCAACAGCGGCGCAAACTGGGGCACAGATATGCGGCTAACAAGCAATTCCTCAGCATCATGGAATACCTCGCTGTCTGTTTCCGGTTCAATGTTACATGTGATCTGGATAGATGACCGTGACGGCAACTGGGAAATATATTACAAACGCTCAACTGATGGTGGTTCTTCCTGGGGAGCTGATACAAGGCTCAGCAATAACTCTTCTTATTCGGAATTTCCCTCAGTCTCCGTATCAGCATCCGTGGTTCACGCAGTATGGACTGATAACCGTGAAGGAAATTATGAGGTATATTACATGCGTTCATCAGATGGAGGTGCAAACTGGGGTCCGGAAACAAGACTGACAACAAACGCTTCGTTTTCACTTACGCCATCAGTTAAAACAAATGGTTCGGCAGTTCATGTTGTATGGAGGGATAACCGTGACGGCAATTATGAAATATATTACAAACGCTCAACTGATGGCGGATTGACCTGGGGAGCAGATACAAGACTTGTGAATAACATCTTTGATTCCGGTGATCCTTTAATCTCAGCTGACGGTTCTGCTTTAATAACCGTATGGATGGACAACAGGGACGGGAATTGGAGGGTTTACTCAAAACGCTCAACCGATGGCGGCACAACATGGGGCGCAGAGACACCCATTACGGCAAATCCCGCTGACCCGGCATACCCGTTGATATTCATTTCATCTCAAAGTGCTCATTTTGTCTGGCAGGACTATCGTGACGGCAATTATGAAATATATTATAAGCGCTCCACCGATGCCGGCATAACATGGGGCGCAGATACCAGGCTTACCAATAACCCCGCGGTTTCAGAAATTCCGTCAATGTATGTAAACGGCTCCGCCGTTCATACTATCTGGACAGATGAACGCGACGGCAACCGTGAAATATATTACAAACGCGATCCATCAGGAAATCCGGTTGGATTGATCAATCACACTTCCGGAATTCCGGAAAAATTTTCATTATCACAAAACTACCCGAATCCGTTTAACCCAACTACAAAGATAAAGTTCAACATACCTCAGGCGTCAGTCCGCCCGACGGATATAGTATTGTTAACTATTTTTGATAACCTTGGCAGAGAAGTTGCCGTACTTGTAAACCAACAACTCCAACCCGGAATATATGAAGCGGATTTTGAAGGAAGTAAACTTTCGACGGGGATTTATTATTACAGATTAACGGCCGGGGATTTTTCTGAAACAAAGAAGATGATATTGGTTAAATAACCGGAAAAGTTAAATTTATCAAACATGAAAAATACACTGCTTTCAGGAAAATGCTTTTGTTTAACTGTACTTTTAGTCCTTATAGTTTTTAAGAGTACACTTTCTCAGCCAGTATGGGTAACACAAAATCCGGTGCCGCAATGCAATACTTTAAACGATGTAAAGTTCTCGGGGGGTATTGGATACAGTGTGGGAAATTACGGCACAATTTTAAGATCTACAAACGGAGGGTTAAACTGGGTAAGCCAGGGCTCGCCAACTACCATAGACCTGAGATCCGTTTCATTCATAAATGCAGGTACGGGTTTTATATGCGGCGGATCTAACCGCTGGGTAATACTAAAGACCATAAACGGGGGCGTCAACTGGAATATTTCAGACTCAGCAACCGGCGGCACAGTTAACGCAATTTTTTCATTTGATGCAAACAATACTTTTGTTTGCGGAAGTGTAGGATTATTCATGCGGACAACTAACGGCGGCTTAAACTGGAATACAATGAACCTTGGAACAATTGCCAATTTGAATGGAATATACTTTACATCCGCTATAACGGGCTATATTTCAGCAGGCTCAGGGGATGTTTATAAAACCATTAACTCTGGGGTGAACTGGATCGCACAGCCTACCGGACTTGCTACTCCGCTTAACTCCATATACTTTACAGATATCAATTACGGTTTTGCAGGCGGATTCCAGGGTAAGATGGTAAAAACAACTAACGGCGGTGTTAACTGGAGCATTTTGACAACAGGTATTACTCAGTTAATTAATAAAGTTAACGCAATTGACCCGCAAAACATCTATGCTGTATCAGATAATTCAAGATTCATTTCAACTTCAAACGGCGGGGTAAACTGGAGCGTAAGCATACTTTCTGAAGCTAATAACAACAGCTTAAAATCTGTATTCTTCACTGATATAAATACAGGCTTTATTAACGGTGCCTACGGCACTCAGTTAAAAACAACCAACGGCGGAATAAACTGGACACCCGGGTTTGCAGGAACAAATACAACTGGTTTTTCTATCAGTTTTCCTTCGGCTAACACCGGTTATGCGGGTCTGTACTTAGGCAAGCTTTTAAAAACAACAAACGCAGGCGCTAACTGGGAATTATTAACACCGCCCGTCTCATCAAACATCGGCAGTCTTCAGTTTACAGATAACAATACCGGTTATCTATCTATCTCAGATAACATTATCCACAAAACAACAAATGGCGGCGTGAACTGGAACCCGCTAACAACGGGTGTTGCTGAACAAATTGTCAATTTCGTTTTTATCAATTCTTCTACTGGCTTTGGCGCTTGCGCAACAAACGGGTTGGTGATAAAAACAACCAACGCCGGGTCAAACTGGTCAGCAATAAATACAGGCTTTACTGCGCAATCATTTAGCAGGATATATTTTAAAGATGTGAATTCGGGTTACATACTTACAAATTCACTTAACATACTGGCAACAACTAATTCAGGATTGAACTGGATACAGCAGGTCTCGGGGGCAGCACAATCATTGAATGATATTTTTTTTACTGACCTCAATACGGGTTATGTTTCATCTCAGCAGGGAAACCTGCTGAAAACAACAAATGCGGGTACTAACTGGTTTCTTGTAAATACATCAGCAGGCAGCTTCAGGTCGATCTTTTTTGTAAACTCAAATACCGGTTATGGCGCGGGACTTTGGGATGGAGAGACAATTTGTAAAAGAACCACTAACGGCGGAGTGAACTGGATAAATATGGATGCAGGGACAAATAATGCGGCTTTCAGTATTACTTTTACAAGCCTTAATACAGGTTATATAATTGGCTCGGGTGCCATGATCTTAAAAACAACTAACGGCGGCGCAATTACAAATGTTCAGCCGGTAAATAATAATATCCCTTCCGGGTTTTCGCTATGGCAAAATTATCCAAACCCGTTCAATCCCTCAACAAAAATTAAATTCAATATCCCGGCAGCGTCCGTTCACCGAACGGATATGGTATTACTAACTATTTACGATAATCTCGGCAGGGAAGTTGCTGTACTCGTACACCAGCAGCTTTCGCCCGGCACATACGAGGTGAACTGGAATGCATCAGAACATTCATCAGGCGTATATTTTTACAGACTCTCATCAGGCAGTTATTCGGAAACCAGAAAGTTGATATTAATCAAATAAGCAGAAAAGAATTATTTAAAATTACATTTATTAATTTACTGATCTT
>CAZQYL010000228.1:0-4419 GCA_964597425.1 uncultured Ignavibacteriales bacterium
TGGGATGTGATGGATTCCGGCGGCATCGAAGCATCAAACGCCCTGGAAGGGCTTTGTATAATTTGGTGTGCACGCGGATTCAAAGAGGGCCAGTGGAATCATGCATTTAAACTATTGAAAAAATAGGTTATATTTGTAAAAATAACACAAAAAGAGAGGCTTACAAGACCTCTCTTTTTTTAACGGAGATAATATTATGTTTGATGAATTATTAAAACTCGTTTCAAATGAATCAGGTGAGCAGATAATCAACAATCCCCAGATCCCCAATGAACAAAACGATGCAGCCATAGAAACAACAACATCAAGTATTATGGATAGCTTAAAAGGACAAATAGCAGGCGGTAACGGTGCCGATGTGTTGAGTCTGCTTGGGGGTCAGTCCGGTGTTCAGGGAAATCCGTTAGTCGGTAACTTAACATCAAATGTAACCAACAGCCTGATGGATAAACTTGGTGTTTCAAATCCCGTTGCAAAGCAAATAGCAGCTTCTCTTGTTCCCGTGGTTATTGGAAAGCTTGTTAACCGCACCAACGACCCGAATGATAACGGCTTTGATATCAATTCAATTTTCGGTTCTTTAACCGGCGGTAAATCAGACCAGTTCAATTTAGGCGGATTGCTTGGCGGCCAGCAGAACCAGGGGCAGCAGGAACAATCACCGGATTTGGGAAGTATATTTAATATTCTCTCAGGTAAATAATCTAAAAATCAAAAAATACTCATTAATGAAATTACTTTTGACGTTACTTGTAACAGCGGTAATATTTACATCATGCGGCAAGAAAGATGATGTAAAAACCACAGATTCACAGAAAAAAGATTCGACCACTCAAACCAAAACCGAAACAACAACTAAAACAGATACGACAGGAAAGAATAATTCAGCCGGTGGAATCAAAAACATATCTTACGAGCCGGGCAAATTGCCGGCATCTGTAAAATATGAAGGTAAAATTGTTGCCGGAGCCAGATGGGAAGATAAGAACGGGCAGAATGTACTGATTGTCTGCGAAACAGAGATCAGATCAAAAGGCGATGAACGCTCCAAAGAGCTTTTTGCTTACCAATACATAATAAATGGCGAAGATGCCAAAATGCTGTGGAAAGTGAATGATTTCGTAAAGGATTGCCCGCTTGATCTGTCATTAAGCTTAATTCCGGGTTCTGTTACTGTTACTGATATAAATAAAGACGGAATAGCTGAAAATACTTTTCTTTACAGGATGTCTTGTAAAGGTGATGTATCACCTGATGATATGAAACTTATTATGCATGAAGGAGAGAACAAGTATGCAATCCGCGGTGAGAGAATTCTGTTAATGGATGGTAAAAAATACGGCGGCACTATGAATACGGATCCTTCGTTCAATAAAGCACCTTCGGGATTTTTTGCTTATGCAAGGGAAGAATGGAAAAAATTTGAGAATGAAAAAGCAGGCGAGTAATTGGAATAAAAAGAGAGGATTTGATCCTCTCTTTTTTTAATTCAAACAATAATATTCCTGCAGGGAGTTCTGCTGAAGCGCAAGCAACGTACGCAGGTTAACATGATTTGTCATGGTTTTATTCAGCGCTGTTTCACTTCCTCTTATCACCAGGTCATACTTTTCAAGATCACTCAGTCCAACTGAATTTGCGATCAGATAAAACCCGGGCTTAGGCAGTGTTTCAAGATCAAGTTTCAGCACAAGCTTGTTATACTTAAGGAAAGCCTCAACAAGTGACCTGCTGGGTACGATACCGTCTCTTTGCAGAAGTTCTAAATTACCGTAAGGATATAACCTTTCGGGATGCTCATCGTTGTATTCCAGCGTGTTAAAAATATCAATTCCTTTCACTGCAATATCAAGCTCTCCGTTAGGGTATCTTGCCAGAACTTTTTCTATCTTTACATATGAGCCGGTACCATCAATTGAGCCTGAGCGAATGAACGGGATACCGAAAAATCCCCCCGCAGATTCAATATCTGCAAACAGGTTCTTATAACGCTCTTCAAATATATGAAGGAACCTGGTTTCACCGGGCAGTACAACTATTCCAAGCGGAAAAAGCGGTATGTTCTCTTCTATAATGTGTTCTTCCTTATTTAACATTTTGGTTTACTGCTGACTATTATTTTTACAACTACATTTTATAAAATATTTTCATATTTTAAAAGGAATTAATTCCAATAAAGGTTTCATTTTCTCAAAAGTAAATTTATGAGTAAATACTTCTTCCTGATTCCAGCATACATATTTACTGTATTTTCATTGACTTACAGCGCAGGTGATATTGATGGAAAAATGACTGTTGATGGCATTGAACGTGAGTACATCCTGCACCTGCCCAAAAATTACGGCAGTGAATCACTGCCGCTGGTTATGGTATTCCATGGCGGTGGCGGAACGGCTGAAAAGATAAAGGATCACGTAAAATTCAACAAACTGGCCGATAAGGAAAATTTCATTGTTGTTTATCCCAACGCTGTTGATAAGAACTGGAATGACGGCAGGATCGGCGATAAGCTGCCGATGGATAGAGATGATGTAAAATTCATTTCAATGATGCTTGATACGCTCACGGCAAATTATAAAATTAACAGCAAACGTATCTTCTCAACAGGTATATCAAACGGGGGATTTTTTTCATTCTACCTGGCATTAAAGCTATCCAGCCGAATTCTCGCAATAGCGCCGGTTACCGCAAATCTCCCAGAGAATCTTAAAGATTCTTGGAAAACAGATAAACCAATATCGGTATTGCTCATAAACGGCACGAAGGATCCGCTGGTGAAGTTTGATGGTGGTCCCGTAGGATTTAAAGATGATGAAACCGGAAGAGGCGTAAGTCTATCAACCAGCTGGACAATTAAGATACTGACTGAAAACAATTCATGTATGCCCGGCGTAAAGGTGGAAGAAATTGACGATAAAGAAGATGATGACTGCAAAGCTGAAAAAGAAACATATTACAAATGCGCAGATGGAACAAAAGTCATACTTGTTACAGTAAAAGGAGGCGGTCACACATGGCCCGGTGCATCGCAGTACCTTCCGAAAATTATTGTTGGTACGGTATGTAAAGATTTTAGTGCCACAGAAATGATATGGGAATTCTTTAAATCACTGCCCGAAAGAGAATAAGTATTGATTAATGGATAATGTTATAATTCGCGAAATAACCGAAGCAGATTATCCTTCGGTAAAACGCATTTTTGAAGAAGGAATTGCATCGGGCAATTCCACATTTCAGAAAACCGCTCCCGAGTGGAGCGAATGGAACGAAGCAAAATTGCCATATTGCAGGCTTGCAGCGGTAGTCGGTAATGAAATTGCTGGCTGGACAGCACTTACCTCTACTTCAAAACGGGAAGTATATAAAGGAGTGAACGAAGAGAGCATTTATATCGCCGAAAAATTTGCAGGCAAAGGGATAGGAAAACTTTTGCTGAGTGCGTTAATTGACCGAAGCGAACAGAACGGTGTATGGACGCTGTACGCGGCAATCTTTCCTGAAAATAAGATCAGTATAAAACTTCACCTCTCATGCGGATTCCGCGAAATTGGCTACATGGAAAAAGCCGGCTGTATGAACGGCGTGTGGCGTGATACAATATTGTTTGAGCGCCGCAGTAAAAAAATTGGCATATAACCGGAAACTGTGAACAAGGGACTCGAGCCCCATGTTCTAAAAATCAAATCAAATGAATAAGCTCTACATAAAAAATATGGTTTGCCAGCGGTGCATAAAGGTTGTTCGCGAAGAACTTCAGAAGCTGGGGATTGAATACAATTCCGTACAGCTTGGTGAGGTTGAGCTTGCCGGAGAAATTTCAAACGAAAAACTTGAAAAGCTCAGGGCAACTCTGCTTGAAAACGGGTTTGAGCTTATTGATGATTCAAAAACAAAACTGATTGAAGAAGTAAAAACCCTTATCATCAAATCTATATACGAAAGCAGTAAACCCGAAGAAATTAATTATTCAGATTACCTTTCCAAAGCTACAGGCAAACCTTATACATATCTAAGCAGCCTGTTTTCATCGGTTGAAAATACCACCATAGAAAAATTCATAATTGCCCAAAAAATCGAGCGGACCAAGGAGCTTTTGGTATACGGCGAACTCACACTTAGCGAAATTGCATACCGCCTTGGATACAGCAGTTCACAGCATTTGTCCGGTCAATTTAAGAAAATTACAGGCTTCACACCCAGCTATTTTAAGGAATTAAAAGAGCAAAAACGCCGTTTTATTGATAAAATCAGCAAATAACCTCCCTTTAAAATCATATACATCTTTTTAAAGATTCTGTAACGCTCTCTGCTGCAAGGTGTACTATCTTTGTATCGTTAATTAAGAAAGGATACAAAAATGACACACACATATAAAGTAACGGGAATGACTTGCGGTAAATGTTTGGCGACGGTCAAATC
>CAZQYL010000229.1:0-4398 GCA_964597425.1 uncultured Ignavibacteriales bacterium
GGCTTCAGAACATTCACCTTGTAAACTCACCAATGTCATCATACATGGGCGCAGTTCAGGGTCACGGCGGAGATCACTCATTAACAGAGGACCAGTGGCATATGGACTGGTTCAACAACTTCTTCTTCCAGAATTTATGGGGAATGCAGACAAATATCTTCACAATTGATAAATACCAGTACGCTTCAACAACATCACCGGTAAACGGCCAGTACTGGAGCTTTGTACACGATAGCACATCAACACTTGTTAAGAACATTTCAGCAAACACCAGGCTTTATTTTAACAGCAATCACAGGTTAAAAACAACAGCAAACAATAACTGGATACTTCCTGACGTGGATATCCTGAATAATGATGTAAGAAATAATTACACAATTCAGCAGGCAGTTTATGATGAATTCAACGGCACCAACTTCAGCACGAATTTTAAAATTGATAATAACGTATACGAAACAACTGCATTAACATCAGATGTTGAAATGACAGGTACACCATCAATAAAGATAGATTACATTTCAACCGCAAAACCGTTCGTTCAGTTCAACTTCCAGGTTTATGAAGTGTTCCCCAACGGTACATCAAGATTTGTAACAAGGCTTAACTACGAAGACAGGAACAACAATTATAACTTCCTTCCTTCAAGGAAACAGGCTACATTCCGCGGCCAGGGCCACTCACACATCTTTAAAGCAGGCAGCAAGATAAGGATCAACATGACAAATCTTGACAGGACCACTGAAGACGCTGCATTCTTCGGAACAAACCCGTTCGTTCTGCCATCAATGAAACGCGGCAACAGCATTATGCTGCTCACAAATAATTTTTACATAGATCTTCCGATAGTTGCTGCAGGCAGCAACAGGCCTAACGGTGAAGGTTTATTTGCAGATGATAACGGTGTAGTATCAGAAAACAATATTCCGAACAAATTCGAGCTTCAGCAGAATTACCCGAATCCGTTCAACCCGAATACTGTTATCAGCTATTCAATTGCCAAAGCAGAAAACGTTCAGATAAAGATCTACGATATGCTTGGCAAAGAAGTACAGACGCTTGTAAACGAAGTAAAAAACCCCGGTTCGTATAATGTTATGTTCAATGCTCAGAACCTTTCAAGCGGTGTGTATTTCTACAGACTGACTGCAGGAAGCTTCACAGACATCAAGAAAATGACATTAGTGAAATAACGAAGTTATTTCACTACCTTGTTTCTAAGGTTAGTTAAATAATTGCATTCATCGCGTAGTGGCGGGCCGGAAATTAAGGGAAGCCGGTTCGTTAAGCCGAAAGTTAAAGGGCTCATTAATACAGAACATACAGAACATGAGCCCGTTGACTTAAAAACAAGAAGAAGAACAATATCAGAAAATCTAAAATAAAACAGAAAGCATAAAAGGAAAATAAAATGGAAGCAATTATAATATTAGGATTCACAATGTTCGCAGTTTTACCGTTTGCAGCAGAAGGTATCAGGATCTATTTCAGCAAATAGCATAATTCAAACCGGCAGGTCCATTAGCAGTAGACCCGGCCGCAAAGAAACAGAGATTTTTAAAGCAGATAACAATCGAAAAAAAAACTTAAGGAGAATAAAATAAAATGGAAGCAATTATAATATTAGGATTCACAATGTTCGCGGTTTTACCGTTTGCGGCAGAAGGAATCAGGATCTATTTCAGCAAATAGGTCACATTGCAGATAATGCTGTTACCCCCTGCTGGAGGGATATGAAAAAAGATTATCCCAAAAAGCAAGTAAACAGCTTCAGACCCCGCTCCGTAAAAGGACCGGGGTTTTTTATTGGTGTGTTCCCTGTATCTGCGGCACAGTAAACAAATATCATATCACCGGGTGATTCATCTCATTGCCGTAATTATATATAATTTTTAAATTACTGTTTCAATTTCAGCTAACCAATAGAACAAAGATATGGATACTCCCAAAACTCCCTGGTATGCCGATGAAAACGGTTTTTACAGCAAAGATTATTTTGATATTATAAACATAGCTTCAGATAATGAACTGGCAGCTTCTCAGTGCGATTTCCTCGGGCAGGTATTGAAGCTCCCGGAAGGCGCAAAGATACTCGATCTTTGCTGCGGCCACGGAAGGCTAAGCCTTCCGCTTGCTCAGCTGGGATTTGAAGTGACAGGGCAGGATATCAACTCATATTTCCTGGAAATTGCCCGGGCTGAAGCCCGGAAAATGGGCATAAAAGTAGAGTTTCTTCAGGGAGATATGCGAAAGATCGGGTTTTCCTCGTATTTTGATGCGGTTTTGAACATGTTCACTTCTTTGGGGGCGCTTGAAAGCGATGATGAAGATGAAAAGGTCTTCAGGGAAGTGCATAAAGCATTAAAACCCGGCTGTAAGTTCATAATTGAGTATGTTAACAAAGATTTCATTTTCAGGCGTTTTAAGGAAACCGATACCCGAGAAATTAAAGGAGGCCATGTGGAAATAAAGCGTTTTTATGACCATATCAGCTCATCTCACAGGGAAACCTATGATATTTACAGAGATAACATGCCGGTTAAGCATATTGAGATCCATTTCAGGTTTTATGCCCTAACAGAGCTTATTGCCATGCTTAAAAGAAGCGGATTTTCAGTTATAGCTGTATTAGGGGGATTCGGTGATATACCGGTTACCTTTGATTCGAAATCATGCGTGATTGTATCGGAAAAGGTATGAGGGCGCGCCCCCTCTGGCCATGCCGCTTAGAACAAAAACCCCAAAAATCTTCCAAAAATGCAATTCCTCCCAATCTTTGGCTACCGTAAATACCCCTGTAAAAACTAGGGATATCGGTTAAAACCCCCTGCGGGATTTCATTATTTTGGCATAAAGTGAATGGGCTAAAAGACCCTACAGTGAATTGCTGATTCATTCGGTTTAGAGTGTAATTCCGTATTTACTTAGGTTTACGATTGTTTTAGGGTGCCTCCAAATGCTATATTTGTATCACTAATCGGTAGGGAAAATTGATAGCAGAAGAGATTATTAAATAAATAAACTTTCTTCTAAAGGGGACAATTAAAATGAAAGCTATCAACACTCAAAACCGCACATCAATGAAGCAAATGGTTATTTTATCATTTATGCTTCTTTTTTTATGCTCAGCATCAGCTAATGCTTCAGATAATACCGCAAAGAACCCGGTTGTTCAGAAAACAACAGTAAGCACAACATTAACAGCAACTGAGCTTAACAGCGAAATGCTGACAGTTGAAAACACCATGATCTTCAGTTTTTCAATTCAGAAGACTGATTATGTAAGATTTTCGATATTTAACGCAAAAGGCCAGGAAATCAACATTATGGTTGATGACGTAATGAACTCCGGCGACTTCAGCGCTGACTTGGGCCAGCTGAATCTTGAAGCAGGTACATATTACTACCGTTTGGTTGTTGGCGCAAGCAAAGAAATAAGAAAACTTAACGTTATTTATTAAGATCCCCCGATTTTTTGCGATTTTGCAGGATATCTTTCATTTGAATTACATTAAACCCATAACCCCTGTTTTACAGGGGTTTTTTAATTTTCCATATTGCGAAACCTGCCAGGTCTAAAAGACCCGGCAGGTTTATGGCATAGTTCTGATCTGCTGCACGTCGGAATCGCAGCTTTTCAGAAACCTTCTAACGATAATTTTACCCTCACTAGCGATAAATTTCCGTAAAATAAGCTCTATTAATCAATCGTTTGAGATCTTTACTACCGATATCACGTTAGATAGATTGGGAGATACTGCATACAGTGATTAGTGGAAAATGTAGGTTATGGCGGTAATTACACATTTACTTAGGTTTACGATTGTATTAGGGTTAACCGGAAGGCTATATTTGTATACTAATTTGTAGGGAAAGAAGCGGGAGAAGAATTTATTTTTACTCCAATTTTAAGGTTATTAATCCAATGAAATCAATCAGGTCCCAAATTCCGGTAATCAAGCAATTGAAAGCAGTTCTTTCAGTTATGCTTCTTTTTTTGCTGGCTCAAAGCACAGTCTTAGCAGGTGATATTGATAACCGCGCAGCCGGCGCATATGAAATGCTGGGCGCTTTGACAACTGAAGAGATCTCAGCGGCTTCAAACCTTTCCGTTGCGGGTAATACGCTTTTCAGCTTTTCCATTCCGCAGAAAGAATATGTAAGATTTTCTGTGTTTGATGTTTACGGTAAAGAAATTGCCGTGCTGATAAATGATTTTAAAAGAGCAGGTGATTTTTCAGCTGACCTGAACAAAGCAAAACTTACCAAAGGCACCTACTACTACCGCCTGGTTGTTGGCAAGTTCAGAGAGATCAGAAAACTTGATATCATAAAGTAAATATAAATTTCAGCATAAAGTGTAACCCCTGTTTATGAAAATAAGCAGGGGTTTTTTGTTTG
>CAZQYL010000230.1:0-1408 GCA_964597425.1 uncultured Ignavibacteriales bacterium
ACGTTTCCCAAACTGGTCCGCCGAGGCGGATTGGGAAACAGATAAAAAAAATCCCCCTTTTACAGGAGGATTATCTTCTTCAATACTCATTCTCAACAGCAGGCTTCGCCTTCCTTATACCAAACTCCGGCGGTATATCCCGCAGGAACTCAAAATACCGTACCAATTGGTAAGTCAATTTATCAATATTGAACCTCCTTACAACTTCCTCATTGGCAATAGGCATCATACGTTTTGTATAAAGCTCATAGTATTCAATTATCAGCGTTGCAATATCTGCAGGCTCATCGGGTTCGCATATTCTAACGGCGTCATAATCGCGCATAAGCTGCTTCGCAGCGCCATCCGGCACACAGGCAAGTATAGGTTTCCGTACGCCAAAGTACTCGGCCAGTCTGACCGGCGCAATTACTTCTTCGCCAACACCTTTATCAATCATAAACCATAATACATCACTTGCCATAAGGTATTTAATTGAATCAATGTGATCAACATACCCCGGATTTATTACCGAATCAGATACATTATTTTTCTGTATAAGTTTAAGATTTTCCTTTGAGAGTCCCCCGATGAAACACGCTTCAATCTTGCCGCGCATTTCCGGTTTTCTTTCAAAAGCCAGGCGCATGCCTTCAAAGAAGTATTTAGGTGTTACCAGATCAAAGAAATTACCCGAAGTGGTGAAACGCATTTTGGGTTTTTCAGGCAATGGACCCTCAGCCGCAAGATTCAGGTCATCGTTATCATAACCGTGGTGAATGATATTAATATCATCATGCCTCAGGTAATCATACTCTTCAATAAGGTATTCTTTTATTCTGCGGTTAGTAGTGATAATTTCATCAGTAACCTTAATGACCTCCTGCTCAAGTTTCATATTGCGCAGGCGGTGATATCCCATGGGATAGTGTGCGCTTGGCGAGTGCAGCCATGAATCCTGGTAATCGGTTACCAGCGGAATTTTGAATTTCTCTTTAAGCTCACCCGCAGCAATAAGCGCTGTGAACGATGGACCCGTTGCGTAGATTATTTCTATTTTGTGTGATTCAATAATTTCCCTGCCAAGCTTCACGGCCTTATTGATCCAGCTTCTGTGTTCATCAGGCTGCTTGCGGTAACGGCTAATGTTACGCTTCAGTTTCCTGGGTCCTTCATTGGGCAGGTCCTTCAGCTTTCTGCCTGTAAGCAGGTTATTGCTGCTTCCGGGAGTCCTGTATATTTTTATACCGCATGATTCAGCTTCCCGAAGAAGGCTTTCATCCCTGAAGAAGTAAGTCCTTGGGGTAGATGTCAGCACTATCGGCTCCCAACCGTAATTTCTGAAATACTTGCTGAACTTAAGCGGGCGCAGTACACTGCCCTTGCCTAATGGTGGAAAATCATGCGTAATTACTAAAACTTTTTTCAA
>CAZQYL010000230.1:1508-4398 GCA_964597425.1 uncultured Ignavibacteriales bacterium
ATTCAGCACATCACAGCCGCCGGTTTTGGTAACAACATCATCTTCAATCCTTACACCGCCAAGCCCTTCAATGTAAATGCCGGGCTCTATTGTAAACACTACGTTTTCGGGTATTGTCATATCCATCCTTTGGCTTACGCTTGGCATTTCGTGAACTTCAATTCCTAGTCCGTGCCCCAAACCGTGCCCGAACTTCCCTTCATACCCGTTTGAGTTTATATAATCACGTGAAACAGTATCCAGATCTTTGGTCACTGCACCCGCTTTTGTTGCATTAACTGCAAGTAACTGTGACTGAAGCACTACATCATATATCTTAACCATCTCTTCGCTCTTAGGCTTACCAACAGCTATTGTCCTGGTCATATCACTGCAGAAGCCTTCATAGATGCATCCAAAATCAAGGGTGACCATTTCACCTGACTCAATCACCTTATGGCTTGCCATACCATGCGGAAGCGCTCCGCGCCAGCCGCTTGCAACTATAGGATCAAACGAATCCTTTTCAGCGCCGTACTTTTTATGCCAGTAAGAAATTTCAGCAGATACATCGCTTTCCTTCATTCCCGGTTTGATTACTTCAAGCAGCTTTGTAAAAACCCTGTCGGTAATTTCACATGCGGCTTTTATTTTTGCTATTTCATCGGGTGTCTTAATCATTGTAAGCTTCTCAATTCTTTCGGGTACGCTTACAAAATTCACACCCGGCAGTGATTCCTTCAATTGTTCAAGCTGGTGAATTGTTAAATGCGTTGATTCAAAACCAATATTAACCAACTTCGCATTCAATATAGTCTCTTTTATTTTCACCGCAGGAGAAAAATTGACCTCAATTTCAAAGCCCTTTACCTGTTCGGCTGACTGTGTTTTATAACGGAAATCTGTGAAAAAGTAATTCTTATCTTTTGTGATTATGATGTACGCTGATGAACCCGAAAATCCGCTTAGATAACGAATGTTAGGTATGTGAGTAATATAGAGTGCATCCAGATTTAATTCTGTGAGGTAGCCTTTAATAATATCTATTCTTGACATTTTTTTGATTGTATTTTCCCTAAATAACGGGTGAAACTGTTAAGTAATTGTTAATTTTTGCCTAAACAGCAAAAATACTCAAAATTTTAACCTCAATCAATCAAAAAAATAGTCGGATAAATTACCCGACTTTTGGTCTAAAATATAAAAATTTATAATACTTAGAGTACTTCTATTTCAGAAGTATCATCTTTTGTGTTTGCACATAGCTGCCCGAACTTAACCTGTAAAAATATACACCGCTTGGAAGTCCGCTGCCATCGAAACCCACTTCATACTCCCCCGCCTGCAAAATTTCATTAATTGAAACAATTATCAATTTTCCCTTCACATCAAATACTTCCAATTTGGTATTTGACATTTGTCCTTCGACGGCGGATTTGTCATTTGGAATTTTGAATCTTATCTTCGTTGCGGGGTTGAACGGATTAGGATAATTCTGTTCGAGTTCATATTCCTGCGGAATAATGTTTGATATCGGTTCTATACCTATTGCGCTTACATTGCTATACTGCCAGGTATCTTTGTACAATGAATCACCTTCGCCGCCGAAAATTATCATACGGTCTTCAGTTGGAATGTAAATGCCTGTATGTCCCCATCGTGCCGCAGGCACGGTTGCGCCGGGATTTATATATTCCCATACTCCGGCTGACATTCTGTATTTCCACATATCGTTCCTTGCCGATGTACCGAGTCCCCCGAAAATTATAATATTGCCGCCCGCATAATATATCATCGTATTCCAGAATCTCGCCGGCGGCTTGATCTGTGGAGTGATATTAGCCCATTGATAACTGCTTAGAGTACACTGCCATATATCATCAAGCGGTCCTGCATCCTGACCGCCGTAAATAATGAATCTGCCCAAATCACTTGCGTAAACTGCGGAATGCAGGCATCTCTTCGGCGGATGAACAGAATTTGTCCTGTCCTGCCATATCAGGCTGTTCACATCAAAACTCCATGTATCATCAAATCTTCCGTTTGCGGTAAATCCGCCGAATGTTGTGATCTTCCCCGATACCGGTTCAAACACAGATGCGGTGCCGTATCTCTTTACGGGAACGCCCATTGCATTGCCATCCGGCCATACAAGTGACCAGCTGTTTGAAGCGAAATTGAATTTCCATACATCGTTATACAGCGCGGAAGATACTCCCTGTCCTGACCATATGATCATTGCATTCTCATTCTGATGGTAGTGTGCATTATGAGTAAACCTGGCAGGCGGATTAGGGCCGCCGGAAGGGACTATCTGAACCCAGGAGTTGTTCAGCAGGTTCAGACTCCATATCACATCTACAGGCTCACCGGCGGCATTCCTGCCTCCAAAAACTATCATCCTGTTGCCCAACGGGTCATAAATTGCCGCCGCATTTTTCAAATGCGGTACACTTCCTGAAGTATTAATTTTTGACCATTGTGAAATTAAAACTGCATTACTTAACACAATGTAAAACAATACTATAAATATGACCTTTTTAAATATACCCATTATTATAAATCAATATTAATATCGCAATTAAAGTTTCTTAATAAAATATATAAGGATATACGTAATTACTTGAGCTATGGCTCAAAAAAAAGGACACTTAATTTAAGTGTCCTTTTAATTTATTCAATTAACCGTAACGAAACCAAAAAAACTGATATTATAAACCTTTTACTTCTGTAACCAGTTTCTGCAATGATGCTTTTGCATCACCAAACAACATGCGGTTGTTTGGATAGTAGAACAGCTCATTATCAATACCTGCGTAGCCGGCTGCCATAGAGCGTTTCATAATTATCACGTTAGCTGATTTATCAACATCAAGTATCGGCATTCCGTATATCGGGCTGGACTGGTCAT
>CAZQYL010000231.1:0-4391 GCA_964597425.1 uncultured Ignavibacteriales bacterium
ACCAGGAACAGATCAATAGAGTATTTGACCGGTTTTACAGAAGCGATGAAGCAAGGAGTACAGAAGCCGGCGGACATGGGATAGGTATGGCTATTGTAAAAAGGCTAACTGATATTCAGAATATAAAAGTATCGTATTCAAGCGAAATCCTTAAAGGAACCATAGTTTCACTAAGTTTTGACAAAAAAAACATACCTAACTCACTACTTTTACAATAGCTTACTTTTTTAGCGAATTTTAAGAATCCATTAATCCTGCATTTAGTTTAGCGGGGTTAATTTTGTATGTGTAAAGCTGAATTATACTCTAATAACAGACCCTCCCATGCAATATTAATTTTTAATAAAGAAAAGAAATATAAATTTAAATTAATCAGAAGATGTCAAAAACCAACATTTCTCCAAAATCAGCAAGAGTTATCAAATATGCACTTGGTATATTGATGATCACTTTTATTTTTTCAGCCCAATCAAACTCCCAGGGTTGGTCTCCGCTTGGGGGCGGCACAAATTGGGAATATTCATTGGTGGTTTACAACAATGAGCTTTATGCCGGTGAGCAAAGCGGAAGCGGCGGGCAGGGAGTAAAAAAGTTCGATGGCGCTTCATGGAGTGATTTTGGCGGCATCAACGGAACGGTAAATGCGATGATCGTATATAATGGAAAATTGATTGTCGGTGGCGCTTTTACTCTTGCAGGTGGATTGGAAATGAAAAATATCGCTCAATGGGATGGTGTTGAATGGGCTGATGTCAGCGGCGGACCCAACAGTATTGTTTCTGCATTTGCTGTATATAACGGAGATCTGATAGTTGGCGGGTATTTTACCGCAGTGGAAAATATGACCGCAAATCATATCGCAAAATGGAACAGCAATGGCGGCTGGGCTGCACTCGGTAACGGAACTAATTCACAGGTCATGGCATTAGCAACATACAGCAACAAATTAATAGCCGGAGGATTCTTTTCAACGGCTGGCGGTATTTCAGCAAACCACATTGCTCAATGGGATGGTTCAGGCTGGTCATCCATTGGTGCCGGAAGCACCGGTATAGTCTACTCTTTAGCTTCAGGTAACGGAAAACTATACGCCGGCAGTCTTTCCTCTTCTTACCAGTGCATAATGAGTTGGGAAGGAACTGCGTGGTCAAATCTAGGCAGCGGAGTTGGCGGCGGAACGTATCCATACGTATTTTCAATTCTTGTTTACGGAAATGATGTTTATGCAGGAGGATTATACACAACAGCCGGCGGGCAGACTGTAAACGGTATAGCAAAATGGAATGGAGCAACATGGTCGGGTCTTGGCGGCGGTTTTGGATACGGCAACGCATGCGGAGCTTTCGCAATGTGTACTTTCAACGGGAATCTCGTCTGTGGGGGTATATTCAGCTCACCACATAGCAACGTAGCCCAATGGAATGGCTTATTAACAGGAGTTAATAACAACAACGAAATACCCAATGATTTTGAGCTTTCACAGAACTATCCTAACCCGTTTAATCCTTCAACAAAGATTAATTTCGCCATTCCTAAATCAGAAATGGTTAACATAACAGTATACGATGTAACCGGAAGTGTTGCAGCAGTGATTCTAAACAAGCGGATGGATGCAGGCAACCATGAAATAACATTTGATGCTGCCGGATTATCAAGCGGAGTATATTTTTATACAATCAGAACTGCCAATTTCACATCTACCAAAAAGATGATATTAACAAAATGAGATTACAAATAAGATCAATTTTATCGATAGTTTTTTTAGTAATATTCTCTTCCCGGGTTACAACTGCCCAGTGGGAAAATGTTTCAGCGGGCATTGGTAACAGACCCGTTTATTCATTGTACAATAACAGCAATTTTGTATATGCCGGGTCTTCTAATCATGGACTATACCTGTCATCAGATAACGGTACAAACTGGAGTCCGGCGGGTATTAATTATTTTAATATCACATATGCAGTAACAGAATTCGGCGGTTACCTTTATGCAGCAACTGAACTTGGAGTGTGGAGAACTTCAAACAACGGTGCATATTGGATAGTTACATCGCTTAATAACACTACAATGTACTCGCTGGCATCAAATCAATCGCGTGTTTTTGTCGGTTCGCATAATTCCGGTTTGTTTTATTCAGCCGGCGGTCAGGGCTGGTTTATAAGTCAGTTAAACACACAAAGCGTAAAAGCATTAGCTTTAAACGGAAGTTTTTTGCTTGCAGGCTGCGGAAATTCTGCCGGTGTATTCATATCAACAAACAACGGGAATAACTGGTTTTCAAGTTCGCTGAATTACAAATCGGTATATTCTTTAACATTAAACGGAAACACAGCCTTTGCCGGAACCGGCAGCGGTGTTTATTACTCAAATGATAGCGGATATACATGGACTCAAACATCATTGAACAATGAACTAGTCTATTCACTTGCTGTAAGCGGCAGCAACGTGTTCGCAGGTACGGAACTGCATGGTGTTTATGTATCGGAAGATAATGGAGTAAGCTGGACCCAAAGAAACGAAGGTCTGGGTAATATTACAATTCATTCACTTCGCATTGCCAATAACTATTTGTTTGCGGGAGCTTCCGCTAATGGTGTTTACAGAAGGCAAATTGGCAATCTTGTTAGTGTAACTCCGCAATCAAATGAAACTGCCGAAAAATTCTCACTTTCTCAGAATTACCCGAATCCGTTTAACCCGGTTACATATATAAAATTTGATATTCCGAAACGCTCAAATGTAGTATTAAGGGTATTTGATGTTAGCGGTAAACAGGTTTCTGAAATTCTTAACGGTTTAAACGAGGCCGGAAAATACACTGTTTCTTTTGATGCCACAAAACTGGCTTCAGGTGTTTATTTCTATATACTGGCAGCGACTTCCGAGTCAGGCGGTATCTTGTTTAAGGATGTAAAGAAAATGGCTGTTGTTAAATGAATCAGTGATTTCAAAACTTTTTTTGGGGATTATTCTTAAGGCGTTCAATTTATTGAGCGCCTTTTTTTACGGATTATAGATAATATATTTTCGCTATTTTTGATGAAATGAATAATATTTAAAAAACAAAGGAATGAATCATTTATTTTTATTGCTGGCATTACTATTGTTTTCCATGCCGGATATTTTTTCAGATGAACCGAAATTTCTCACAACTGAAAAAGATTCGACTGATAATTCAACATCTGATTATGACGGACCTTATGTAATTTATAGAAATGGTTCAACTATATTAAAACAGGTTGTAAAGGAAAGTAATGATTTTGTGAGTAAATCTGATTCAACTTCAGGTTTCGTTAAGGGAAAATTAATTACCTGCAATATCAATGACTCACTTTCTTTTGTGACAATCATAAAAGATACGTTAGTTGTTGAAAATTCTGTTTACGAAATGCCGGAAAAACTGATTGCCATTTCTGATATAGAAGGCAATTTCGTGGCTTTCAGGGACTTTTTGATCAATAACAAAGTGATAAATTCCAATAACCAATGGATATACGGCAGGGGTCATCTGGTACTAAATGGTGATTTTTTTGATAGAGGATTGAATGTAACTGAGTGCCTTTGGTTCGTTTATCATTTGGAGCAGGAAGCAGTAAAGAACGGCGGCTATGTTCATTTTATACTTGGGAATCACGAAATTATGAATATGAATGATGATATAAGATACGTAAGAAATAAATACATCGAAAACTCGAAACTTATGAATGAAGACTATAAAGATCTATATAAGCAAAATACCGAGCTTGGCAGATGGCTAGAGACCAAAAACATAGTTGAAAAGATAGGCGACTATTTATTTCTGCATGGCGGAATATCTGAAGAATTGAATATGTTAAATCCTGCTATTGAAGATATAAATACCAGGTCAAGGAATTATTACTTCAGCAGCAAAGCTGCCCGCCAAAGCGGAGATACACTTATGGGCACAATTTTCAGGTCCAAGTATTCACCCTTCTGGTACAGGGGTTATGTTGAAGAAACTATTAAAGAAGATTCGCTGGATCTGACCCTGCGAATATTTGATGTAGATAAAATTGTTGTCGGACATACAATAGTCGATGATGTGAGATATTTTTATAGTAGGAAAGTTATCGGAATAGATACTGACCATGCTGAAGGTGATACTGAAGGATTACTGATAGAAGAAAGAAAAGAATACAGGGTGGATAGAAGCGGTATTAAATATGAAATTAAATAAAAAGGGAAGATAAATTATCTTCCCTTTTTTGTGTGCGGGAGGGGGGACTTGAACCCCCATGCCTTGTGAGCGCCACCCCCTCAAGATGGTGCGTCTGCCATTTCGCCACTCCCGCAATGTATGAAACTAAAATCTTCAATCTAAATGTGCGCTTGACTAACTGAGCGATAGCTCAGGAAGTTCTGCCATTTCA
>CAZQYL010000232.1:0-4367 GCA_964597425.1 uncultured Ignavibacteriales bacterium
GTTTATTCATACGATGACAGGATAGATGCAGTTGGCGCATGCGTTGGTATGAAGGGTATCAGGATACACTCCATAGTACGCGAGCTTGCCAATGAGAACATTGACGTAATAAATTACAGTGATGATATTGGCCTGTATATTGCAAGAGCGCTTGCACCTGCCAAGCTGAAGGATATTTATCTTGATAAGGCTAACAAGGTAGCAAAAATTGTGGCTGATGAAGACCAGATATCGCTGGTTATCGGCAAGAACGGTCAGAACATAAAGCTTGCAAGCAAACTTACCGATTATGAAATTGATGTAGAGCGCAACAGCGGCAGACCCAAGGATATTGAAGAAGCACTTGAGCGCGAGCTTGAGCTGCAGGCTGAAGAAGCTGAAAACGAGGAACTTGATGAAGAAGTGGATTCAACCGAAGAAGAAAATGATAACGTACCTGAATTACCAAAGGATATGAAGGATAGTGACGATAAAGATGATGAAGATGAATCAGACGAAGATGAAGACGAAGATGAAGAAGACGAAGAAGAAAGTGATGACGATGAGAAAGTAACAGCAGAAGAGGAAAAGAAATAAGCTCCCGTCCCGCCGGGATTAATTTAAGCGGGCTGCATTTTAATTAAACACAACATAGAAGCAAATTTAATAAAGAAGGTAAAATAAATTTAATGCCCGAAACAAACAAAGGTTCAAAAGGAATACAGATATCAAAGATTGCCAAGGAAGTCAACAGGCAGTCCGGCGAAATACTTGAATACCTGAAGCGCATAGGTGTTGAGGTCGGCGGCGTTATGTCTAAAGTTGATGAAAGTGCATACCATAAGGTGTTAGGGCATTTTAAGAGCGATCTTGAAGAAGCTGAAAAGCATAAACAGAAGCTCGTTGAGTTTAAGAAAAAGCATAAAGGCATAGAAATTGCCGAAATAGAAGAAGAAGTTAAGAAGGAAAAAGAAAAGAAGCTTAAGGAAGAAGAAGAGAAGCAGAGGAAAAAAGACGAAGAAGATAAAGTTAAAGTTGATAGAGAGTCTCAGTTACAGAAGGACCTCGAGGAAAAACGCAGGCTCATAAAAGAAAAAGAAGAAGAGCTTAATAGGCAGAAGCAAAAGGAAGAAGAAGACAGGAAAAAAGCTGAACTTGAGGCTTTAAAACCTAAAACAAAATCTGATGAAGCCGAAGTAAAGGCTCCGGATGCAAAAACACCTGAAGTAAAAACACCGGTAGCCGTTGAGACAAAAGTGCCCGAAGTTAAAAAACCTGAAGTAAAACCAATTGATACCAAACCGCTTGTAACAAAGACCGGAATATTTTCCAAGCAGGGTGGCGATTACAAAGGCAAAAGACACGATGACAGGTTTGGCAAAAAACCGGGCGGCGGGTATAAAGGCAAGAATCCGAATACAGGAACCGGCACAACCGGTACCGGAACGGGTCAGGGTACACAATCAACCGGCTTTAAAAAACCGGGTGGCGGCTACCAGGGCAGGAAAACAGGCGGCACATTTGAACGCGTTACAATAAAGGACGATTTCCGCAAGAATAAAAAACCGGCTCCGGGTCAGAAACCGGGATTCAAGAAACCGTTTACTTCACGTGAAGACGAGAAGAAAAAGGATGATAAAGGAGTTGTAAAACCGGCAACAGAAAACGCAGATTCACTTGCCAAGAAACGTGATTTTGATAAGAACTTAAAATCCAAGAAACAGAAATACCAGGATGGCGCAGAAGCTAAGAAAAAGAAAAAATTAGCGGATGAAGAGGTTACAGCGGAAATTGAAGAAGCAATTCGCGAGACAATGGCGAAGATGGATGAATCAGGTTCATCAACAGCGCGCCAGCAGTTAAGAAGAAGAAAAAAGAAAGAACGTTTAGAGCAGGAGCTTAAAGAAGCCGAAGAGACGCTGGCACGTGCGAATATTATCCAGGTAACTGAGTATGTTTCCACTTCAGAGCTTGCTGTTTTAATGAACATAGAAGTAAGCGAGCTTATTCAGAAATGTTTTGAGCTTGGCATGATGATCACCATAAACCAGAGGCTTGATAAAGATCTCATTACTCTTCTCGCAGATGAGTTCGGGTTCAAGATCGAGTTCCAGAAGGAATATGAAGTTGATGCACTTGCAGATACAATTGATGATGAAGGAAAACTCCTTCCAAGACCTCCGGTAGTTACTATCATGGGTCATGTTGATCATGGTAAAACATCACTGCTTGATTATATCCGTAAAGCCAGCGTTGTTGCAGGCGAAGCGGGCGGTATAACACAGCATATTGGCGCGTACCAGGTAAAACTTGATGACGGAAGGCTGATATCATTCCTTGATACTCCGGGTCATGAAGCGTTTACCGCTATGAGAGCGCGCGGTGCGCAGATAACGGATATTGTTGTGCTTGTTGTTGCCGCTGATGACAGCGTAATGCCGCAGACAATTGAAGCTATCAATCACGCGCTTGCAGCCAATGTGCCTATTGTAGTTGCTATAAATAAAATTGATAAACAGGGCGCTGACCCCACGAAGATAAAAACTCAGCTATCTGAAAAAGGCGTACTGGTTGAAGAGTACGGCGGTAAATACCAGTCAGTTGAAATTTCAGCAAAAGCAGGTACAAACGTTGAAAAACTTCTCGAGAAAATTCTTGTGGAAGCAGAAGTGCTTGACCTGAAGGCTAATCCCGATAGGAACGCGCGCGGAGCGATTGTTGAAGCCAAGCTTGATAAAGGCAAAGGTATTACCGCAACCGTGCTTGTTCAAAAAGGTACGCTGCATACGGGTGATTCATTTGTAGCCGGTAATTTTAACGGCAGGGTGAAGGCAATGTATGATGAACGCGGACATAAAGTGTCAAAAGCGTTACCCGCAACACCTGTACAGGTACTCGGATTCGACGGTATGCCGCAGGCAGGCGATGTGCTTGTCTCGATGGATAGCGAAAGAGAAGCAAGGGAAATTGCACTTAAGAGACAGCAGCTTAAACGCGAGCAGGATTTCCGCCAGGTGAGATTCATTACACTTGACGATATATCCAAACAGATCAAAGAAGGTAAACAGGTTGATCTTAACGTTATCATCAAAGGTGATGTTGACGGCTCGGTTGAAGCGCTATCAGATTCACTGTTGAAACTTGGTACAAGCGAAGTAAAAGTAAGTATTATACATAAAGCTATCGGTGAAATTACCGAGTACGATGTGCTGCTTGCAGCGGCATCAAGCGCTATTATAGTAGGCTTTAACGTAAGGCCGAACCTGAAAGCAAGAAAACTTGCAGAGAGCGAAAAAGTTGATATCAGGCTGCATAATATCATCTATGATGTTATCAACGAGATGAAACTTGCGCTTGAGGGTCTTTTGGAACCTGAAAAAACCGAAGAGATACTGGCTACGGTTGAAGTTCGCGAAACATTTAAGGTACCAAAGATCGGCACAGTTGCAGGATGTTACGTGCTGGATGGTAAGGTTGTAAGGAATAATAAAGTAAGGCTGCTGCGCGATGGTTTTGTTGTGTTTGATGGTCATATAAACGCTCTGAAAAGATTTAAGGATGACGTTAGGGAAGTTGAACAGGGATTTGAGTGCGGTATCAGTCTTGAAAATTATAACGATATCAAGGTTAAGGATATCATTGAATCATACACAATTGTAGAAACAAAACGTAAGCTGGAACAGAAGTAGGTTTATTGTTGCCAAAGCTATATGAATATTTGGGAATTGTTGTATTGTTCTATTCAAACGAGCATACTCCAATACATGTTCACGGAAATTATCAGGGATCTGAATGCAGGGCAGAAATAATTGTAGTAGATGGCAGGATCGTTAAGATAATTTTCAAAAGAGTTAAAGGAAGAAAGCAATTACCGGTTTCAAAATTGTCTGCATTTAAGAAACTGGTTAATAAATACTCGGAAGATATTGTTAAAAAATGGGTGGATTATTTTGTTTATAATAAACCAATAAAACCCAAAAGAATAACAAAAGTAATCTAAACAATGGCTGTTAAAGAAGAAATAATAGAGATAAAATCTGCAATTTATCTAAAAGACTACCAGTTGAAATTGTTATTCAATGATGGCAAGAGCAGAACTGTAGATTTCGGTGATTTTTTAAAGAACTCGCATAATCCAATGACAAAGAAGTTCCTTAAGAAAACTCTGTTTCAGGATTACACAATTAAATACGGCGACCTGGTTTGGGGTGATTATGAAATGTGTTTCCCAATTTGGGATCTATATGAGGGTAAGATTTCGTAAGAGGCAGTGAATTTGTGTATGTTTAGGATCATTATATGTCAATAAGAACAGAAAAAGTAGCGGAAGAAATTAAGCATCAGCTTGCGGGAATATTAAGCAGGGATCTGGCTGAGCTGCATCTTGG
>CAZQYL010000233.1:0-4318 GCA_964597425.1 uncultured Ignavibacteriales bacterium
AAAGGCAACAATAACGGAAACAATAACCGCGGTAATAACTTCAACGGAGATTGCCCGAAAAATAATTGCATCTACAGGTAGATTACACCTGCCTGTTTAATTTTTTAGAGACGACTTGATTAGGGTCGTCTTTTTTTTACTCTTTCGTTATTTAACTCATAATAAGGATACAAGGTTGGAAAGATCCTATATACAGAAAAAAAAGTGCAGATAAACAAACAGGGCGACCCCTCTTTAGAAAGATCACCCCGTTATTTATGTGGTATATAGCAAGTTATGCATTCAACTGGTGCAACCTGTATTTTGCACCTTTGCAGAATGCAAGATCAGTTAAGGATTTTCCATCTGAGTCCCAAGAATTGGGAATCTGCGGGTTGAAGGAATTTTTGGTGCAATCTATGAGATCCTTCGCTCCGCTCAGGATTAAAAATCAATAATTCACTTCGCCGTTAATGTGCAGTTCCTTGTCAATAATCTGTCCCTGTCCGTTCATCACGGTGCTGTGGCAGACATAACAGGTTGTACTGTTCATAAACGAAAAATGCGGTTCGGTAAATACTCCGTTTACGCGCGGCGTTGGATTCCCTGTACTCGGGTCACCATGGCAAGTGCCGCAAACAACACTACCCGGGTTTGTCCATACACCTGTGGCGTCAACATTACCTTCTTTAAAAGTACCATGACAGTATACACTTGAGCATGTCGCAGTATTCCTGTCCCATGTCGGGTTAGGTCTGATAGGACCGCCAAGAGTATCATTAGCACGTGTGCCAAATACTATTTCAGCAATACCATCAGGATCAGGTCCGATATGGTTCGGGTCATCAAACCCGTTGATATCCCTGTGACAATCTTCACAGCTAAGCGCAGCACCGTAAATTGAATAACGATGGCTCATGTGAACGCCTACGCCTAATGAAGATACAGAAGTATCACCATTTAACGCGCTCGGCGGATTTGCATGATCTGAGTTACCGTGGCATGTTCTGCAGTTCTCGGGTCCGTTGCTGTTTGAGTGACAGCCTAAACAGCTTGAGCCTGATGTTCCGCCGGAGTAATCTCCTCCATGACAGGTTTTACATGCGCCAAGGTTCCATTTATTGGCAGCAATATATAGTCCGTGGAAATTACCGGAAGTTGGATTGCTCCAACCTGCCGCATGAGACCTGATCTCAGGTGCCAGAGTTACGCTATTATCCAGTTCACTGCATCCCTGTGAGATCAGAAGCGAGACAATGAAAGCAATGAATAATCCGTAAAACAATATTATCTTTTTCATTACATGTAGAATTAATTTTTTTATTTCCTGAATTTATCGTTATCATTACTATGGCAATAACCGCAGAATCCCCTGCCTGCAACGCCTGTTGGTTTGGCATTTGCATCTGTGTGACAGCTGTAGCAGTTTGCTCCTTCAGTATCATGCCATATTCCCTTTTCATCTCTCATAAAACCTGTTTCATGCGTTTTGGGGTTCGTTCCTTTAACGCCATCGTTATCAAAGTGGCATTTAACACAAGCCGGGTCTCTGCCTTCAACATCGTGGCATGAAGCACATGATTCGATATCTTTCTTCGCAAGATCTGAATGCAGCCCGCCGCCGGTATTTACACCAAATGTAGTAAACCCTGCTACCTGGTGAGAGGTAGGCGTTATGCCAGTCACTAAATCGCCGCCGTTTTGGTGGCACTCAGCACAGAATGTGCTCTGCTCGTGGCATGTTTTGCATTCAAAGCTCTTTTGATTAGCATCAAGTCCGTGGGTGAACTTATAGTTCAGATTGTGCGCAGTAGTAAGTTTCTGCAAAGCAGTTCTGTCTGTTCTTACGCCGGTTTCTTTTGTATAATACGGCGCATAGAATCCCTGTTTGGTATTATTGCCATTAAACCCAACCGGTGAGTGGCATGCCTGGCATAAATTATCGCTGTGGCACATCATACAGTTATTTTTACCGCTTGTCATATCGCCAACCTTGTGTTCATTTAAGAAATTCGGGCTGCGGTGATTTGAAGGCGTTAAATTGGTTAAGTTACTGTGACAGCTTTCACAGTTGCCTGAAGCTTTTTGTGTATTGTGGCAGCTGTAACAGCTTTCCATGTTCGGAATTCCTGAAAAGACTACTTCTTTTGAGTACTTAACATTATCAAGTCCGGTATGGCAATCAACACACTGTTTCTTTTCGGAATCGATGTGCTGTTTGTGTGAGAAAATGAGTTCGGTCTTATTGGTTTTAAGTTTTTTGTACACACCGTCATAGTGGCACAGGTTACATGTTTTCTGGTCGTTTACATCATGGCAGCCGGTACAGTTAGCCTTCTTCGGGTTCAGGTTATCCTTAGCGGTAACACTGTTAACCGCACCTGTATGGCAATCTTCGCATTTAACGCCTGCATCTTTTACATGCAGCTTATGATCGAACTTGATTATTTTGCTGTTATCGTATCTAACAGCTTCATTTTTTACATCAGAAAAAACTTTTGTAACTGAATTCTTATTGAGGCTTTGGGAATCTTTAACCAGGTAAGCTGTTGAGCTCAGGAAGATTATCAGGCCGGCAATAAGAAATATATATAGTTTAGTTATTTTCATCTCACTATTTCCTTTTATAATTTCTTAAACAGCCAGTAACTGAATCCCGCAAGGATCCTGGCATCTGATTTATAGATCCTGTTAATTAAAAACTGTCCCTGTATATCAACGCTGAACTGCGGCATTGGCCGGTATGTAATACCAAGCTGTCCGCTGAAAGCATTAACCTTATCTACTTCGTAATCACCCAGTTTGTAATTGGAATAATTAACCGAAGCTGAACCGGAGATCATATTCTTGTAAATATCTTTCTGAATATAAGCAGATACACCGTCAGACTCACCTGAGTAGCCCATATAGCGGGTTAAATTGATGCCGTAATTGGGATGCGAGAATCCGGCCTGTATCTTAATGGAATTTGACTTCCCTGAAGAAGGACTTGTGACAAGCACATCGTTCTTCTCATAGAAAACAACTCCAACTTTACCATAAATATTTATGCCGTTTTTCAGCGTATAATCCAAACCGCCTGCAACTTCCTGGTTCTTGCTGTAATTGAATACCCAGAAGATACTGTTGTAATTGTAATGCGGTTCCCTGTAAACATACTCAGCAAACCCGCGTAACTGCGGATTCAGCTGAACTCTTACGTTTGCTTCTGCGCGGTAGAGTTTCTTCTGAGTTATATCAAAATATGCCTTTGCATAAAAATTATGCTTCATCATATATGTATAATTCAGATCAATTCCTGCAAGCTGTTCAGCCGGCCCGTCAAAAGTAATAGTTCTTTCAACAAGATTGTAAACGCTGTCTGCTCGGAATGTAGTATAGGATTCAGGAGTTCTTCTTTTGTTAGAGTAACTTAAAGAAGCCATGAGATCCTTAACTCCATAGAAGCTGAACATTCCCCCAAAATGGTAATTCTTTTTTATTTCGGGGTATTCTTTGAATTCATATGTATACGGAGCGAGGGCGCCTCCATATACACTGAACTGGTACTCTTTATTTTTTCCGGTTTTCACTTTCAGGAATAACCCGTCTAGTGTTCCCTTTCCTGTTCCGGCAAAAATATTCTGTCTTCCAAGTTTAACATCAAGCACGCCAAACAGGTTTGACCCTTTTACATACGCATTGTAGAACCTGTATGCAAAACCCCTGCCTGATTTGCCAACAATGTCTTCTTCGGTCTGTGCAAGTGTGTTGAAGCTCCACTTGGCACCCTTAACTTCCAATAAATAATTCTGGTAGCCGCGAAGATGAGTTGTTTTGGCACTTGATTCGTTAGAAAGACTGTCAATCCTTTGCCAGCCGTAAAAATAATTATTGAACCTGAAGTTTACTGACTGCGCAAAAATGCCTCCTGTAAGCATCAAAGCGCCTATCAGCAGCAATAGTTTAGGTTTCATCTTAATTAAATTTTAGTGAATCGTTATATATCTGATATCTTATTATATCTTTTCCTTCAGTTTACTGCGGTTTGTTATGCTGGATCTTAGGCCACATTTCATCATAATTGAAGCTCTTGAATGTCGGGCTTTCTGAATTATGACATCCTGTGCAGAATGCAGCTTTATCATCGTGTACTATCAATCCGTTTTCTTTGGATTTTTCTTTATCTTTCATAATAGAAAGTTTTTTGTATTCTGAACCAGCGCCGTGGCATGTTTCACACTGTACACCGTCTTCTTTGCTGAATGTTGATTCAAATTCAGCAGGATCCATATCCTTACCCAAAACATGGCATTTCAAGCACGCCGGTGTTTCTGCTGCGGGAGTTGTAAATCCTTTA
>CAZQYL010000234.1:0-2761 GCA_964597425.1 uncultured Ignavibacteriales bacterium
CGCTCTTCCACCTTACGGCTTAACTGGGATAACGCTACTACAGGGATATCAAGTTCCTTGGAAAGCTGCTTTAAACCCCTAGTTATATATGCAATTTCCAGATGCCTGTCGAGATTACCCTTATTTGATACTTCCATCAACTGGAGGTAATCGACCATAATCATATCAATGTTCTGTAAAGCTTTCATTCTGCGCGCCTTGGAGCGCAATTCAAGCAGACTAAGAGGCGAAGAGTCATCAATTACCACGTTAATCTTGCTGCTCATAAGACGTGGAGTCTGTTTGGCAATTTTAGCCCAGTCTGATTCCGGAAGTCTGCCCGTTTTAAGCTTTGATATATCTACCTTTGATTCAAGACAAATGAACCTCAATGCAAGCTCACGGTTACTCATTTCAATCGAGAATATTCCGATATTCTTGCCATGCTCAACTGCGGCGTTCCTTGCGAAGTTAAGCGCTAAAGCTGTTTTTCCGTGTGAGGGTCTGCCTGCGATAATAATTAATTCCGATTTCTGGAAGCCGCCTGTCAATGCATCAAGTTCATCATAGCCGCTGGGTACGCCAAACACTGTTGCGCCTTTTTCGTGGCGCTCGTGTATGGACTCAACATACTCCATTGTATCACGCACTTCATCTTTGATGTGCGTATAATTTTTCTTCTGAAGGTAGTTTGTAACTTCAAGTATTTCCTGCTGCGCTTTATCAAGCAGACTCTCTGTATTCATCGTGGGATCGTAACACTGCTCATTGAGTGAATATGTAAGCAGTATCATATCACGCTTTATCCAGTTTTCGAGCACCTTGTTTGCTGAAAACACAATACTTTCCTGTGAGGAGAACGCTGTGGATAGCTCCGCCAGGTAATATGAACCGCCTACTGCATCAAACTCACCCCTTGATTTTAGCTCTTCTGAAAGAGTTATTATATCAACGGGTTCATTTCTATCTCTCAGGTCACTTATTGCCCTGAAAATCAGTCCGTTTGCATTGACATAAAAATGTTTGGGTTTTAAAATAGTTGTAACGGCGTCAATTAACGCATTATCAATTATCATACCGCCCAGTATGTTCATTTCAAGCTCACGGCTGTGCGGAGGTATTTTGCCTCCGTAGAGAACCTCATCGGGGATATTACTTATTTCAGTAATATTATTTTTGCTTTTTCTTGCCAATTGTACTGTTATGCCTTCTATTAAGTATTCTTTTCTGATTCAAGTTTTTTGCCGGTCATTTCTTCGTAAAGCGCTTTGAACTGCTGCATATCTTCCCAGGTTGGGCGTTTCCAGTTAGGGTTTCTAAGCAAGGCTGCCGGGTGGAAAGTTATCATAAGTTTCCAGCCTTTATAATCGTGTACCTTGCCCCGTAATTTATTCAAAGGTTCCTTAGTTTTCAAGAGAGTTTCCGAAGCCACTTTTCCCAGCAAAAGCAACAACTTGGGATTTATAAGCTTAAGCTGTTTATCAAGATAGGGGCGGCATAACTCAGCCTCATCGGGGGCAGGATTCCTGTTGCCCGGAGGGCGGCATTTTAAGATATTCAATATAAATACCTCTTCACGCTTAAAGCCGGTGGCTTCTAGTATCTTGTTCAGCAATTGTCCTGCCCTGCCAACGAAAGGCTCACCCTGTGCATCCTCATCAGCACCGGGAGCTTCGCCTATTACTACTACATCAGCGTTTGGATTGCCAACGCCGAAAACAAAATTGGTCCTAAGCTTGCTCAAACCGCACTTTGTGCATGTGTTTATTTTTGCATTCAGCTCATCAAGCGTTTCGGCAAATTCCCATTCTTCACGCTTTATATTTTCATTGCCAAATATATCTATTTCAGCAACTGCACTTTTATCTTTTACAACTACAGATTCCGGTTTCTTTTTTATTACTCTTGGCTTTGGAGCTTCATTTTCGACTGATGGGATACTTACCTTAGCAATTTCGGGAATATCTTTATCGATATAAAGCTTACCTGCATAGAACCTGTCAAAATTCTTTATGATATTTTCGGTATCGGCAATTAATGTCTTTATCTTCTCAGTGCTCAACTATTACAATGTTAAAATTTTATCAAGTATCTTTCCTGCCGCATCAAATTTAGACATTTTGGGATATTCAGTTTGGCTGCCCTTACTATCTATTATCGTTATAACATTTGTATGAGTCTTAAATCCGGCACCATCGACTTTTGGATTATTCACAACGATCATATCAAGATTCTTCTTCTCAATTTTACCCTTTGCATATTCAATTTCATTTTCGGTTTCCAGCGCGAATCCAACAAGTTTATAATTAGATTTGTTTTTGCCGAGATATTCAAGTATATCAACTGTCTTTTCAGTTTCAATGGTCATGTTACCTGCGGTTTTCTTGATCTTACCCTGCACAATTGATTTAGGTTTATAATCAGCAACAGCGGCGGACATTATTACAACATCTATCCCCTGCAAATTATCTTTTACTGCGTTGAACATTTCTTCTGCGGTGTTGATATCGATTCTGGTTACATTGCGTGGAGTGCGAAGCATTGTGGGTCCGGCAACAAGTGTTACTTCCGCTCCGCGCTGCGCAGCAGCGTTAGCAAGACTAAAGCCCATTTTCCCGCTTGAGTGATTCCCCAGAAATCTTACGTCATCAATTGGTTCATAAGTAGGACCGGCGGTTATTAAAATTTTTTTTCCTTCAAGATCTTTATTGGCTACTGAAAGTAATTTTACAGTATGCTGATATATCGTTTCAGGCTCCGGCAATCTGCCTATACCGCTCAA